>JAKAMP010000269.1 GCA_021812865.1 Bacteroidota bacterium
TCCCAGTTTCCGTCCGAATGCAGCTGCAAATTCCACGGCGCTCCTTTCCTTCTTCGATGGACGGGGTATATTGCACAGCTCTGCAAAATGTGTCCAGATTGACCTGGGTTCAAGATTGTTCAATGAATTGCTCATGGTATGTATTATTAGACTGATTACATGGGTTATTTCTTTGTTACTTCAAGTTCCCGGAAATAAATGTACCGGTTGTCATACAGCAGGCTCAGGTATTTGGACAGGCGCGACTCCAGTTCCTCTGTTTTTTCAGGAGTTTCGGTATATACTGCCCGAATCCTGTCCAGTATGTCCGATACCTTCGAGCTACCGTCGATAGCTTTCCACACAGCCGAGCCGAGCTCATCGAGTTTTACCCTGTAATAGGGGGATCGGCGGCCCAGCATGTAGCGGGAAACTTTCCCCCTCCGGAACTTCTTCACCATCAGCACAACCTTTCCTCCTTCGTCCGTCTCATGCTCATGCAGCCTGGTTGGTGTAAGGTCGAGCAGGTTAGCCTTTTTCAGAAAGCGTCGCCGCTGGAAGAAATTCATATTGCCGGTTTCATATATCATTCCGTTTCCCTGTACCTGATCGCAGTTAAACGATGGCTGATGGAGGAGCCGGTTCGTCGGGTTTTCCTGCATTTCTTACGGGAAAGAACACCAGGATCAGGGCAATGAGAATGATCACGCCAATGCCCAGCATCCAGTGGGGATCGTACAAGTGCTGCCTGAAATCGATGTTAGCAATCTTCAGGGGTGCAAACAAAAGGCCCGTAAGCGCTTCCCCGGCAATGAGGCCTGAGGCAATAAGGATTCCGATATTATCGACCCTTGCCCTTTGAGCAGGATTGAACTGCCTTTTCTCCGAAACCATATCCACAATACCTTTCACAAGGCCGCCGAGGAAAATAGCGAAGGTGGTTTCGAGGGGCAGGTACATACCTACAGCGATGAGCATGGGGCTCTTCACCTGCATGAGGATAAGCCCGAAGCCAAGGAAAATACCAAATACGATGAGGGGCCAGGTCATTTCGCCGCCTACGATACCACGCGAAAGCATGGCCATGAGGCCGGCCTGTGGAGCGGAAAGATTCTTGCTGCCGAAGCCTCCGATATAGTTCTGCTGAAGACCCTGGGCAATATCGGCCCGGTTGAGGAAGTCGAGCACAATGAACATCACGGCGCCCGCCAGAACAACTCCGATAATATCGCCGATCTGCATCTTCCAGGGCGTACCGCCAAGGATATGACCTGCTTTGAGGTCCTGCAGCATCTCGCCGGCTACAGCTGCCGATACGCAAACGATGGCAGCGACGCCCAATACGGCAGCAACGCCACCACTGTGCGAATTCACGCCAATGGCAACCAGGATAAGTGCAGTTACCACCAGAGCGGTAAGAGTAAGTCCGCTGATGGGGTTATTGCTCGATCCCATGATCCCGACCAGGTAACCTGAAATAGCGGCAAAGAAGAAGGCAAGGATGAGCAGCAGGGTAGCCGCAACAATGGCGGGCAATAGGGATGTCTTAAACACGAAGTAGGTGATCACAAAGGTGGCGATGGCAACCAGGGCCAGACCCATCATGATCCAGGAGAAGGGAATGTCTTTTTCGGTTCTCATGGTCACATGTCCACCCATGGCCGCTTTCTTCACATCGCCTATGGAACGGGCAATACCTGTGGCAAGGCTTTTTCTCATTTTGAAGAGGGTGTAGATGGCGCCCATGAGCATACCGCCGATGGCGATGGGACGAACAATGAGAAACCATATCTGGGTGATCTGGAATTCCGGGGAGCTTACCCTCTGCAAGGCTTCATTGGCTGAATATTTGGGATATGTCTCTACAAAGCTTGCTGCCCAAGCCTGGAGATACTCGGGAGTGAAATAAGGGGAAACAAAGAAATAGATCAGGGGCACCAGCAATCCCCAGGCAAGGATGCCACCAGAGAAGTTGAGGGCTCCTAAACGTGGACCAATGATATAGCCAACTCCCATATAGGCAGGGCTGATGCCGGGGGAACTCAGCAGCGCTCCACCGTTCACCTTGATCGAGGTGCTCTTGATGATCTGGCTTTTAAAGGTGATAAATTTATCGTACGACAACTGGAAGAAGTTCATCTGTCCCAGCGCCTGTACCAGCGCGCCAATGCCCATGGCCCCAAACAGGAATTTGGAACCGCTGCCACTAGCTTGTCCGCTCTTGTGGATTTCGGCAGCTGCCACGCTCTCGGGGAAGGGCAGCTCGGCATCGTCAACCATTACACGACGAAGCAGCGCCACGAACATGATACCCAGCACACCGCCTGAAATCAAGATGACGGTGGAAGTAATATAATGTCCCGGTGTGAAAAAAGGATCCCATAAGCCGGCCACGAAAAAGGCAGGCAGGGTGAATATGGCGCCGGCAGCCACCGATTCACCAATGGAACCGACGGTACGGGCAAAATTTTCTTCAAGGATAGATCCTTTCATGGTTTTCAGAAGCGCCATCCCGATCACAGCGGCCGGGTATGTGGCAGCTATTGTCATGCCTGCCCGGAGTCCGAGGTACGCATTGGCAGCGCCCAGCACCACCGCAAGGACAAGCCCGATGATCAGGGCACGGACAGTGAATTCAGCCATATTGGTTTCAGCAGAAACAAAAGGCACAAATTTTTTCTCTTCAGCCATATCAGATATTTAATGATGAATAATAATTGATACTCGAATACGATTCGTTTTTCTAAAGGTGGGTAAAAGTAAAAAAAAATCATTCCCTTCCTTATGCTATAAAACTACTAAAAAAAATCATTGAGAATTCCCATTGGCATAATACAGATGATTGAATTATCTTTGCAGAATTAATTTTCAGAGGATTTCCTGCCAGGTATTGAATGCAGGATAACAGGTAAAAAACAGATGGGATGAAAAAGATTTCTTTAGTATGGGGATTTTTACTGGCAGCGTTGATGGTGAATGGCCAGAGCGATAAGGCTTCGATCAAGTGGTATACTTTAGAACAGGCGGTGGAGCTTAACAAAACACACCCAAAAAAATTACTTATCGACGTTTATACCGATTGGTGCGGATGGTGTAAGAAAATGGATGCCGACACCTGGAGTAACCCGGTACTTGTCCAATACATAAACGAGCATTACTATGCGGTGAAATTCAATGCCGAACAGAAAACACCTGTGAATTTCCAGGGCAAGACCTTCACTTATGTTGATGGGGGCAATGGCAGGGGATACAACCAGCTTGCCGCCGCCCTGCTTCAGAACCAACTGTCTTTCCCTACGGTAGCATACATGAATGAAAAACTGGAATTGCTTGGTCCTGTTCCGGGCTATAAAACCGCGAAAGAAATGGAACCCATCCTGGTGTTCATTTCCGAAGACAAATACAAAACCGAAGGTTTCGACGCTTTTCAGAAAACCTTCGTAAGCAACATCAAGTAAAGAACTGTTTTCTTTGATATACTTTTAACCCGGTAAGCCACCGGGTTTTTGTTTTCTGCCAGGTAAAGTACGCAAAGAACCATTTCACTTCTCCCATGAATCCGGCTGCGTTATAACCTGATTCAGCAGGTTTCAACTGCAATGAGCAGCCGATTGAGCGACTTGAGTGTTAATAGCAGAAACCTATCACGGGCCAGGCCAGTCCTATTTCTTCCCGGGATTAATGGACAGGGTGATGGTTTGCCCGAGCTGGTATACAGGAATACGCGCTGAAGTGATGGTGCGGTCATTCCAGCTTACCTGCACCAGGGCTTTTTCCGGAATACGGAAATATACCACATTTACTGCATCTCCTGCAGCATTGTCATTCATAGCCGGTCCATGCTCAGGCGCCAGGGTAATCATCACCGGCGTTCCTTTCGGGCTGTCACCAGCCAATACGCCCTGTTTGGCCGAAAATCTGAATAAGGTCATTTCCTGTCCTTGCAGGCCGGGAATGAACCAGGCGCTGATGGTCTGCCGGTCGCTAAATTGCCTCCCGATGAAGAGAGCAAGGTATTCCTGTTCCAGCTTATCCAGTTCTTTCAGGGCCACCTCGAGGGCCGGTCCCTGGTTCATGGATGCAATCTTGCCCGTTACCAGTTCGATCTTCTTCTTCCGTATCTTCAGGATCAGGCTAGCGGCTTCATTGGCTTTCTCCTCAAAGGTTTTTTGCTGAAACTGCTTTTTCAGCACCGGGATTTTCACGAACATGGAATCCTGGAAGACTGTTTTATAAAGGGTATCGGTGGTTTCGGCGTAAAAACTCTTTACCGAAAGATTGGTAAACCAGAGTGAATCATCTGGAAAATGGCGTATGGAGGGTGCCGCTGAAGAAACATCGCCCGGAAAGGCATCGGGTGTAAGGATAAGTCCTTCTCTGCCCAGGCTGATGAATCCGCCGATTTTCGAAAGATCGGCAGTGGTGGCGAGAAAATAAAGCTTATCCGGATCGCTTTCGTTGAAAGCACTGATGGACGCTCCGGCAATGGACCACAACACCTCCTTTTCCATGGGCACTGGCTCTATGCCAAGGAACTGGGCTGAAAATTCAGCGTAAGGACCCGGTATAGTAATACTCCTCTGTATAGTAACCTCAGCTTTCACTACTGTTCTCGGGAGAGAATAGAAATATCCCGGTCCGGTGGGTTTGAAGCCCTGGTTAACAGGCTGTATGCTCAGTTTGGAAACCTGTCCGCAGGCTGACAACACGAGCATATAAAAAGCCAATATGAGAATAGGTTTCCTGTTCATGGTTCTTTTTCTTTCAGTTTCTGAAATGCTTTGCCAATGTACCCTATGATATCAGAGGCAATCAGGGCTTCCTCTCCCGATTCAGCAGCTGCCAGGTCGCCTGCCAGTCCATGAATATATGTTCCCACGAGGGCTGCATCGAGGGGAGCATAGGATTGGGCGAGCAAAGATAAGATAATTCCAGTCAATACATCTCCGCTGCCGCCGGTTGCCATTCCCGGGTTACCGGTAG
>JAKAMP010000270.1 GCA_021812865.1 Bacteroidota bacterium
AAACTACAAACGAAGGGTCAAAGCCCAACGCCGATGCCATATGGGCGCCTACCCGAGACGGAATCAAAATGGGGTTTGATGTTTCGGTTTCATGGAGGATCGAGCCCAGCGAAGCAAGCTGGATATATCAGAATGTGACCGAAAACGACGGGGGCAACACAGGGAGATACATCTGGCTGGAGGAGAATGTGATCAGGCCCAAGCTGAAATCGGCTATGGCCCTTACTGTTTCAAACTACAGTCCCATTGAAGTGTACAGCACGAAACGCGAAGAAATCCAGAACAAAGTTGCTGAGCGGATGAAAAATGAAATTGCCCAGTACAAGCTTCACTTGGACAATATCGACCTGCGTGAAGTGTATTATAACCCGGAGTATGAAAAGGCTATCAATGATAAGAAGCTTGCCGAACAGGAGGCCCTCAGGCTGGTAGAAGTGACCAAACAGAAGGAAGAACAGCTCAAACAGGCTGAGATCGATAAAAACATAGCCATACAGAAGGCTGAAGGGGAAGCCAAGGCGCTACAGATCAAGGGAGCCTCCCTGTCTGCCAACCCAAAAATGATCCAACTGGAATGGATCAATAAATGGGACGGTAAACTGCCTACTTACCTTATGGGAAATGGGCAGGGAGTGATATTGAGCTTGCCAAACAAGGAACAGTGAAACGCGAATGACTAAGAAAATGCGTTTTGTCGAGATAGAAGAAATTCACCTGCCCCAGGTGCTGAAGATTTATTCCTATTATGTGCAGAATACCTGCAACACCTTTCATATTAACGAGGAAGTGACATTGGAAGAACTGAAAACATTCATCCCATTCAAACACAGCAGGTATAAAGGATACCTGTTTTACGAGGGTGAAGAGCTCATAGGGTATGGGTATTTCTCCTATTTTAAGAAACGTGCCGCCTATGACAGGACTGCCGAGATTTCGGTTTATCTGAAACACGGGTATACGGGGCATGGCACAGGAAAGGAAGCGCTTCAGTATCTCGAGAACAGGGCCCGCCAGTCGGAAATTAAGGTAATGATCGCTACCATTTCTGCAATTAATGAAGGCAGCGTTAAATTTTTCACCCGTTCCGGATATGAGCTATGCGGCCGCCTGAGAGAAGTAGGCGATAAAATGGGCATGATTCTCGATGTGCTGCTCATGCAGAAGATGCTCTGATCATTCCGTGCTCTGAAAAAAATGAAGAATATTCTACTTACCCACCATTTATATTTTCACCCATGAAACTTAACTTTTACCAGGTTGATGCATTTACTTCAAAACTGTTTGGAGGTAATCCTGCCGCCGTATGTCCGCTGCAGGATTGGCTCCCCGATAGTCTGATGCAACAAATAGCCATGGAGAACAATTTATCGGAAACGGCTTTCTTTATCAGAAACAACGACCGTTTTTCCATCAGGTGGTTTACTCCTCTTGCTGAAGTAGCCCTGTGCGGTCATGCAACGCTTGCCAGCGCACATGTAATCTTTCATCATCTGGGCTATGAAGGTGATTTGATATTCGATTCAAAAAGCGGGAAGCTGAAGGTAAGCCGCAAAAACAACCTCCTGGTACTGAATTTTCCCGCTGATGACATCAGGGCTTATTCTCCTCATGCAACCTTGCTGCAGGCCATCGGGGCAGAACCGGCTGAATGCTACATGGGCCGTACAGATGTTATGCTCGTATTCAGCAGCGAGGATGAGATTCTTGCCCTGAAGCCTGATTTCAAAAAGCTTGCTGGTGCAGGTGTGAGGGGAGCGATCGTGACAGCCCCGGGTAAAACATCCGATTTTGTATCAAGGTTTTTTGCACCGGCAGTCGGTGTGGATGAAGATCCGGTTACCGGTTCGGCCCATACTACCCTGATACCTTATTGGGCGAAACGACTGGGCAAAAACGAACTATCCGCCATCCAGTGTTCCCGGAGAAGAGGAATTCTTGCCTGTACTTACCAGGATAACCGGGTTGAAATAGGCGGGCAGGCCATAACCTATCTCACCGGTGAAATTGAGGTATAACCAACCCTTTCTTTATCAAATAGGCCTAAATTTGCCAATTGTTACCTTCCTGATTTTTTAACCGGTTAGATTTGATACCTTTTGATGGAACTCTGGCACTTCATTTGATATACTGGCTATTAACCAACTAGAGAACAACCAGCCTTGAGAACCTTTCCCACCATCATTCTTACAACTGTCCTCCTTGGAGGATGTGTTGCACCGGAAGTCCTTAAAGTAGTGCCTGTCAACGAGGATGTCAAATGGAGATATGGCAATCAGCTGGTTTCCAAAGAAACTGAAGGAGTTACCTGTGAGCTGACTTTTCTGAGAACCACTCCTGATTATTTCATTTACCAGGTAAATGTGGTAAACAACAGCAATAAATCGTTGCTGGTCGCCCCCGGGCTTTTTTACATGATACCCGCCTCAGAAGGCAATAATACATTCGGTGTGATCAAAGCCATTGATCCGGAATCACACCTGCTTTCCCTTGACAAGAGGGAAGCCCGTGTAAAAAGAAATGGCCCGGGTATTGTCTTGCTCTCAGCCGCGGGATTAGCGTTAGGGGCAAGCATCGCGAATGCCGATAATGAGTCGGGAACCTTGTTTGCTGAAGCTGCCGATGGACTGGCACAGGGGTTTGTAGCGCATACATACAATCGACAGTATGAACTTGCCGATATCAAAAATGAGCGCGATTTCTGGGAAAACAAAGCATTGCGAAAAACCACCCTCGAACCAACATACAAAGTGGACGGACTTGTGCTTTTCCCGCGCTGCAATCATTGCCGTGAGATGAAACTTTACATTCCCCTGGATGAACTGACTTTCAACTTTGATTACAATCTGGTGAAACAGTAAATCAGCAGGAGGTTTTTTATGTTTTCGAGCCGTAATGATTGTCCGGTCAACGCCCGGTACAGCCAATGAGAAAGGAACCGGAATAGGGTTGCTCATTTGCAAGGGCCTGGTCGAGATCAACAGAGGCTCCATATCCATAGAAAGCACTCCCGGAAAAGGCAGCCGTTTCATTTTCACTGTCCCTGCCTGTCATGAATGAGAATCATTTTTATAGACAGGCTTCCTTCATGCTCCCGAAAAACTCCAGCCGAAACTACTGACTGATATTTTATCCGGAGAAACAGACTTCTTTTCACCTCCGGATTTTGTATTTTAGAAAAAAAAAGTATGCCCTCAACCTATTCCAGAAGGGACTGGCTCAGGCTAAGCCTTTCCTCTGCAGCCGCATTGAAACTGGCAGACCTGACCGGTAACGTATTGTTATGGAAATCATCCCTTTTTTCTTCACCGGGATTCAATAAGGCGGATTTTGGTACCCATTTTGTATGGGGCACAGCCTGTGCAGCTTACCAGGTGGAAGGTGCAAAATACGGAGGCAAAGGGAAAGACGTATGGGATACATTTACGCATACCCCGGGTAAGATCAAAACAGGCGAGAACGGGGATGTTGCCTGCGATTTTTATCATCGGTACGCGGAGGACCTGGAACTGCTCAGGCAGATGAATTTCAAGGCCTTCCGTTTTTCCATTGCCTGGGCCCGCCTGCTCCCAAAAGGTACCGGGGAAATAAACAGGGAAGGAATTGATTTTTACCACAGGGTAATCGACACCTGCCTGAGCAAAGGCATCACACCATGGATCACTTTGTTTCACTGGGATCTACCCCAGGCGCTTGAAGATAAAGGTGGATTCACCAACCGTGAAGTGGTGAAATGGTTCTCCGATTATGTGGACCTGTGCACGAAAGAATATGGCGACAAGGTCAAAAACTGGATGGTGCTGAATGAACCCCTTGCCGTTGCGGGTGCAGGGTATATGCTGGGCGAATTTGCCCCGGGGAGAAAGGGAATTAAAAATTTCCTTCCCGCCGTGCATCATCTCACTCTTTGCCAGGCCGAAGGCGGAAGGGTGATCCGCAGGAATGTTCCCCAGGCTAATATCGGAACAACCTTTTCCTGCACTTATGTTGACCCGGTGGATGACCAGCCGAAGAACGTCCGCGCCGCCAGAAGAGTGGACGCCGTAATGAACCGTCTCTTCATTGAACCTGCCCTCGGAATGGGTTACCCCGTGGATGACCTTCCGGCGCTCAGGCATCTGAAAAAATATTTCCAACCCGGTGATGAAGAAAAAATGATTTTTGATTTCGACTTCATCGGGGTACAGAATTATTTCCGCACAGTGGCCAGAAAGAGCCTTTTCCCGCCTTTCCTGTGGGCCAAAGAAATTCCAGCCAACCAAAGGGGTGTGCCGGTGAATGAGATGAACGGGGAAGTATCACCGGAAGGCTTTTATAAAATTATCAAACAATTTGCCGCATACAAGGGTGTGAAAAGAATTGTGATCACCGAAAATGGCGCCTGTTTCCCCGACAAACTTGAAAACGGACAGGTTCACGATCCACAGCGGACAGCCTATTTCGAAGCATACCTCGGTGCCCTGCTGAAAGCCATGCAGGAAGGTGCAAAAATCGACGGCTACTTTGTTTGGTCGCTTACCGATAATTTTGAATGGAACGACGGTTTCAGACCAAGGTTCGGACTCATTTATGTGGATTACCCCACATTGAACCGGTACATGAAGGACAGCGGTAAATGGTTCAGGGACTTTCTGAAACAGAATCATTAACAGGGCTGCTACGGAAGGTCCGATTCCACCGGATTCAATCACAGGCATGAATCCACAATCCTGAACGAAATCTTCGATCTGGAAATCGGGTTTGTGATTTTGTTATCATAGTGATTGTGTTCTTACAACATGAGTGTTTTAGATTATATTTTTTTCAGCACCTTTGCATTCATGATTGCATCCACTGAATAACACAATGAGCGCATGGTAAATATCCTCGTAAAAGAGAATGACAGGCTTGTAAACGTTGCCGATCTGAATGCATTGCCCACCTTCCCCGTACAGAGTATCATTTGGATTGATCTTTTCTTC
>JAKAMP010000271.1 GCA_021812865.1 Bacteroidota bacterium
TCCATCGATCAGTCAGGGAAACGAATTGTGGCGGTGAAAGTCAGCCGGCAGGGTGCGTCCAGCATGGCAATCCTGGATGCCAATACAGGGAAAGAACTGCAGGTTATGGATGCCCCTCCGGGTGGATTTCTTATTCAGCCCTGCTGGCTTGACAGCGTAACCATTGCCACGATTGTGCTGCAGCAGAACCATAAATCCATTCAGGCATTGTCGCTTGTCAACGGGAAGTATACCCTGTTTTGGAATGCTGCCGGATATGATGTTTCCGATTTGTCGGCCAGAGATCATTCGGTTTATTTCAGGGCTTCCTGTTCGGGTATTGACAATATTTACAGGTACTCTGTTCTTTCCGGCCAGGTGTGGCAAATCATTTCATCCCGCTTCGGGGCATACAACCCTTCCTGGTCACCCGATGGCCGGAAAATGGTTTATTCCGAATATACAGCGAACGGATTCGATGTAGTGGCTGCAAATCCCGATACGGACTTCGAAGCCCTTGCAGTGGTAAAAAATATCTACAACCCGGTATATGAGAAGGTTTCTGCCCTGGAGAAAGGGCAAGACCCGGACATAGACATTCCGCATGAAGTTTATCCGGTCAAACCGTACAGCAAGGTTTTGCATCTCTTCAATTTTCACAGCTGGGCGCCTTTTTACTATGACTACAATGCGCTCAATGTGAACGATCCCATGATTTACCCGGGTGTTTCCCTGCTCTCACAGAACCTGCTCGGAACGGCCTATACCCAGCTCGGTTACCAGTATTTCAAGGGCAATCATTACCTGCATGCCGATTTCACCTATAAGGGGTTATACCCGGTATTTGAATTCAGTATAGATTACGGCGGCTATCCCACGGTTTACCGCAATGGTTCAACCGATTCGGTTTTGCTGCAGCCCAACCGCACTTCCATGCGATTGCTTACTTACCTTCCCTTGCTGTATCCTATGCGGAGTTATTATTTTGAGGTCTATCCCTTTGTTTCGGTTGAATATGCCAATGACCTGCTTTACTCGCAGGAGAACTTCTCCTTCATCAGCGGCAAGACGTATGTAAATCCCGGTCTTATCCTGTATCATTTCCGTCGTCAGTCTGCGCGCGACATTGCCCCGAAATTCGCGCAATACCTCAAGATAATGACGCTTTCGGCCCCCTTTAACAGTGATTTATTCGGATCGGTGTTTTCCGGAACAGGAACCTTGTATTTCCCGGGTATCCTGCCGCATCACTCCATCAGTATCACAGCCGGATATGAACGGCAGCATTTTTCCCGTTACTTTTTCCAGACGAAGTTGTCTCTTCCTATGGGTTCCGATGAACTGCTGGCGGCAGAGGAAGTGAAAACAATTCAGTTGGCTTACCGGTTTCCGTTTCTTTATCCTGATCTCCACATCAGCTGTCTGGCCTACATCAAGCGACTGCGGGCAGGATTGTTCTACGGATGGGCGGAGGCCTGGAACGGGCGTCTCATCTCGGATTCCCATCAGTTTCATTCCGGAAGTATATCCTCCATGGGCGCGGAAATGCTTGGTGATTTTCACCTGGCCCGGTCACTTTTCCCTTTTGTTGGCGGTTTCAGGTATTCCATCACCAATGACTTTTCCACTCGGCATAGCCAGTATGAACTGGTGTTTTATGCCGATCTGAACAATTTGCTATGAAGAATCAGTCCGGGAGGCAATTTGCTGCATGCCCGCCTCGTTTATCCATGGTTCATTTCGAACTGAATTCGCGGGACAGGGTAATGTAGCCCGGATATTTCATGTAACCCTTGCCAATGGCAATGGAAGGTTTGAGTTTCAGGACGATGCGGGAGGAGGTTTTCCCTTCCCCGGCAAGGTTAAGCAGGAGGTTAATGATAGCCTGGGATGACTGCTGGCTGAGGTTGTGCATCAGGTCGGTTTGAATGCCCACCGGAATGCTGGTTGTACTGTTGGCCGGCACTTCAATGCGCTGGTCCAGACTGCCCTGCAGCACCTCCTTATCATCGATAAGCACCATATAATCGATCCGGTTAACCGCGGCCAGGGAAGAATTCGGATTGCGGGCGCCGACATGAACCACAAAGCGGGCTGGCAGCGTTCCTTTACCGGCTGAAGCAAGTATGCGGGAAGCATTGAGCATACCCAGGTCCTGGAATGACCTCACCCCGTTGAGGTCCACACCGGCAAGGCTGAAATTGTCGGCTCCCTCGTACCGGAACTCACAATGACGCATGTTCGACACCTCTCTGAAAGAGGAACACTGGTAGCAAAAGAATCCAAGTATGAAAATGAAAACAAGTGGTTTGAGCTTCATGGCAGAAATGATTAAATTTGCAGGAACCTGAGAGGTCATTTATATAAAATTACGGTCTTGTCCGGCAACATTAAGAAAATAGTAAGAAAAAATTTAAACGGGATACTGGGAACGGTTATTTTCCATCTCCTCCTTTTGATTTTGTTTCTTTCCTTCAAACTTCACCAGGGCATGGAAAAACAGGAGATGATCGAGGTAAAGCTGGAAGCCGAAAATGCCGATGATCTGCTGAAAAA
Source organism: Bacteroidota bacterium (assembly GCA_021812865.1). Lineage (GTDB taxonomy): Bacteria > Bacteroidota > Bacteroidia > Bacteroidales > JAAYUG01 > JAKAMP01. The sequence continues at coordinate 2,536 of JAKAMP010000271.1, forward strand.
GATGGATCAGGCAGAACAGGATAAAGTGAAACAGGAACAGAAGGTTGACCGGATTGCCGATGGGGTGATCCGAAAAAATATAGCCGTGGATGTGAATCAGAAGCTGGAGGATGACATCAACACGGAAAAATTCATCCATCAGTATGCCGATCAGAATAAGCTGGAAGGGTTCAAACGGATGGAGAATCCCGAGGAAATCAAAACCGAGCCACCCGATACAAAAGAGGAAACGGTAACCGAAAATCCCAAACCGGTTGACACTAAAATGCCACCGGGATCAAACCAGATTTACAAGGGTCCCACGAATATTTATTACGACCTTACAGGGCGCAAAGTGAGGTACCTCCCGGTACCGGTATATACCTGCGAAGGTTCAGGCAAAGTGGTGGTTGAGATTTATGTAAATCCGCAGGGTCAGGTGGTTTCCTACAGTATTCTGAAGAACCAGTCCTCCATCAACGATGAATGCCTGTACGAATCGGCAACCACCTATGCCTCAGAAACCCTGTTCAGCGAGGATCCGAAAGCCCCTGCCAGGCAAAGGGGTATCCTTACCTATGTGTTTGTTGCCCAGCATTGAAAGCAAACTATGTTGGTAAACAGGTGGAGGATATTTTTTCAATTGATTTACTCTTGTCATATTTACATAACTTAGGTTGAAATGCCGGCAAGTCTTTTTTGTATGTTCAGATCGCCTGGTATCGCATTTGAACGACGGGCAAGAAGAAAATGCATTTTATAGGGGAAAAGGCAGGCATTTAACCGGAAATGTTCAATTTTACCTGTTCATACTCATGAGAAAAACAGGCTGCAAGCTCGCGCTAATCATAACACTGATCCTGATGTTTACCGGTTCATGGCTTCAGGCCAGGACCCTCGATGAGATACGCAAAAGCGGGAAAATATATGTTGGGTTCACCATATGGGATTACGAGAACATCAACTATCCTTTGGCCCAGGAATTTGCAAAGTACCTGAACGTAAAAATGGTCAGCGTGACCCTCGATTGGGAGGATGCCTTCAGCAGGGATGGAAAGGTACCTCCCGATGTGGAAACCAATCCCGATCAGAAATACACCCCCGATGCATTTCACAAGGTAGACATCATGTGCAGCACCTTTTCGATGCTGCCCTGGAGAGCGAAGTTATTCGATTTTGCACGTACTCTCTATTCCGCAGAAATCCTCCTCGTGAAAAGAGACAATGAAATACCCCGCGATTACAAGGGACTTAAGGGGAAGACCATTGCCTTCATGAAAGGCACCAGCTTTGAAACCCATATGCTTTCCATCAATAAGGAACTGGGGGGAGCTATTAAGCTGAAGGCGGTTGAAACAGATGATGACTCAAAAAAATTACTGACAGAAGGGAAGGTATATGGCATTATTCTCGATGCCGATGAAGCGCTGAAATTCTATGCCCAGGGGAACGGGCAGTACCAGATTGCCTTTCCAATCAGCAACATCACCTACAGCGCCTGGGCTGTGGAAAAGAACAACAGCCTGAGGCTCGAGGTGGAGGATTTTTTCCAGACCATCGAAATGAACGGAGTACTGGATAAAATCTTCTATGACAAGTTCCGGGTAAAGTATTCCACCTTCATTCAGAAACTGAAGAAGAGTTCCCGCCTGGAGGTTTACCACCGCGATCTGGACGAGATCATCAAGAGTAAAAAGCTGGTGGTGGCTTTCCGCGACCGGAATTTCATATACCGGGAAGGGGAACAAAAGCAGTTCATGCAGGCCCTGGCTGAAGAATTTGCCGACCACCTGGGCGTGAAGCTGGAATATGTGATCACGCCATCTCTCGATAAATACTTTGAGAATGAAAAGGGGGTGATCGTAAAGGACAGTTCCTACCAGCCTCCCTGGTTCAATTATTTTGATGTGGCGTGTGAAGTCTTTGCACCCCTGGAATGGAGGGCTAAAAAGGTCGATTTTATTCCCATTTATCCTTCGGAATATACCATCATAGCAAAAAAGAAGGTAAACATCGCCTCGGTTGCCGATCTTAAAAACCTGGTGGGCGTCACTTCCAGGGAAGGGGTGTACGAGGACATGCTGAGGAAAAACGGGCTGACCCGGTTCAGATATGCCAGCATTGACAGTTTTGTTTCGTATGTGAGTTCGGGGAAAGCCGATTATGCCCTGATCTTCAATTCCTTTTTCGAACTGGCCGAGCATCCCGATCTCGAGGTTAAGCTCACGCTGGGTGAGGTCGATGTGAGCTGGGCCATACGGAAAGACCAGCCGAAGCTGAAGAAAGAACTTGAAAAGTTTATCAGCAATTCGAAGAAGGATGGTCTGCTGATGATCCTCACCAAAGCCATGCAGGGAAAAACCCTTCAGACCCCCGATGAATTCATCAGCAGTTATTACGGAAGTTTCCAGACGGGTCAGCTGCCTTATGTTCTCTACA
>JAKAMP010000272.1 GCA_021812865.1 Bacteroidota bacterium
AACAGGATTATAGCCTCTCGTTTTTCCCGTTGGGGAACCTTAGTTTTTACACAGAAACCCATTTTATTGACCAGTTGGAGTATGGTTCCCCGGGTATCCGTTACGTCAGCTATGCAGGCAGCCAGCTTGCAGGGTTGAAATTGCTGCATAACCTATGGATCGAAGCCGAGGGGATGGCCGGGAACCTGAGCCGGTATAACTTGTATGACGGAACCGTAGTGTATAACGGTAATGAGCGGTTGCAGAGCCGGTTTACAGGTCGCCTGATCATCCCGTTTGCCAAATACCGGGGCCAGTTCAGGCTTATGTATAGCTATGAAAACAGCAAGAGCTATTTTTTCGATGGTAAAACGCTTATCAATTCTATACATACCGTTGGATTTTCTTCACAAACCATAACCGGAGGACTTATATGGAAATTCTAAGATCGATCAGGCAAATGATGGCTATAGCCATACTGCTTGGCTTGTCACTCACCACGGGAGCACAGGAGGACGACAAAACGGTGAAGGCTTTCGAGGATAGCTATGCATCGGAAACAAAAGGTGACTATACCAGCGCCATTGCCTCGCTCAAAAGTATTTATGATGAAAAGTCATACGAAATCAATGTCAGGCTTGGCTGGCTGAATTATAAAAATGGCACCTTCACTGAATCCATTGCATATTATTCGAAGGCGATTGCACTGAAGCCGTATTCGATAGAAGCCAAATTCGGGCTGATCCTTCCCACCTCTTCGGTCGGCCAGATGGATAAGGTGATCAGCTTATACGACCAGATTCTTCAGATTGATCCCAAAAACTCGGTTGCCTTGTACCGGCTGGGATTGATCTATTACGGGAAACTGCAATACGACAAGGCCAAACCGCTCTTTGAAAGCGTGGTGAATCTTTATCCCTTTGATTATTATGGGCTGATCATGCTTGCCTGGACCAATTACCGGCTGGGAAACCTCCGTGAGGCGAAAGTCCTCTTCAGTAAGGTATTGCTTATTTCACCCAATGATGTCGATGCCAGGAGGGGTCTGCAGCTGATCAAATAGCTTCATCCTGTTGAAATCATGCAGAGAATTTTCTACAAAAACCTGCAGATTTCTGACAGCTCATTTCATTAGAAAACATGTCTGACGACATGAATGAGAAGAGGTTCCAGGCATTGAATATCCGCTTAAATTTCATACATTTAATCTGGAAATGACATTCGGGCACCGGCTCATCCAGACAAACAGTATGGAGCAGGATTGAGTCAATAGATTGACGGAAATTGTGGAATCCGTATATCTGGAAAAAGAGGACAGACTGGTGCTGGTTGACATTTCCCCCTAATATACGCCACCATGTTTGACCAAATCATTCAGTTTTCGATCCAGCGAAAGCTATTTGTTGGATTGACCGTTTTATTTCTCATAGCCGGTGGGATCTATTCCATGATGAATATCCCGGTAGATGCCGTTCCCGACATCACCAACAACCAGGTGCAGGTAGTCACAGTGGCCCCCTCACTGGCGCCCCAGGAGGTGGAAAAATTCATCACTTACCCGGTTGAGGTGGCCATGGCCAATATCCTGAACGTAGTGGAAATCCGGTCAGTTTCCCGCTTCGGGCTTTCGGTGGTGACCATAGTATTCAAGGACCAGGTTCCCATTCTCAATGCCAGGCAACTGGTGAACGAACAGATACAGGTTGTAGCGGCTGACCTGCCTTCAGGTTATGGTATTCCGCAGCTCATGCCCATCACTACCGGCCTGGGTGAAATATTCCAGTATACCCTCGAAGTAGATAAAAAGCACAAGGAGGAATACAGTCCCACTGATCTGCGAACAATCCAGGACTGGATCGTGAAACGGCAGTTATCAGGAATACCGGGCATTGTAGAAATCAGCAGTTTCGGGGGGTACCTCAAGCAATACGAGGTAGCCGTGGAACCGGCAAGGCTGCATTCGCTCAATGTCACTATCTCCGATGTGTTTGATGCCCTGGAGAAGAACAATCAGAACTCGGGAGGCAGTTATATTGAAAAATACAACAATGCCTATTACATACGTACGGAGGGGTTATTGAAGGACCTGGATGAGATACGCAAAATCGTGGTGAAGAATGTCAAAGGCATTCCGGTACTGGTGGGAGATGTGGGAACGGTGCATTACGGGTCGGCAACCCGCTTCGGCGCCATGACGAGGAATGGTGAAGGCGAGGCAGTGGGCGGCATCACCCTTATGCTCAAGGGTGCCAATTCAAGCCAGGTAATTGCCGAGGTGAAACGCCGGGTGGCCACAGTACAAAAAATGCTGCCCGAAGGGATCACCATCGTACCTTACCTTGACCGGTCGAAACTCGTTTCCAAAACCATCCACACGGTATCGAAAAACCTCATCGAAGGCGGGCTCATCGTCATTTTTGTGCTGGTGCTCCTGCTTGGGAATATCAGGGCAGGGATTATCGTTGCATCGGTCATTCCTCTGTCTTTACTGTTTGCCTTCATCATGATGCATCTTTTCGGCGTTTCAGCTAACCTGATGTCCCTGGGGGCGATCGACTTCGGTATTGTGATCGACGGGGCGGTGATCATCGTGGAAAGCGTGATTCACTATATCTATACGCGCCACAAGGGCGAAACCATCAACCAGGAACAGATGGACAGCATTGTTTTCTATTCCACATCGAAGATATACAAAAACGCGGCTTTCGGTGTGGCCATCATTCTCATCGTGTTCTTCCCTATTCTTTCCCTGGTAGGTATTGAGGGAAAGACATTCAGGCCTATGGCCCAGACGGTGAGTTTCGCAATCCTGGGCGCATTGCTGCTGTCGCTGACCTATGTGCCCATGGTTTCTTCATTGTTCCTGAGCAAGCATATTGTGGACAAGGAAAATTTTTCCGACAGGGTGATAAGGATGCTCAAGCGAACCTATGCGCCCGTGCTGAAATTATCGTTAAGGTTCCGTTACACGTTGCTATCCCTCACGGCATTGGTATTCATTCTTTCCATCTGGGGCTTCACCCACCTGGGAGGGGAGTTTCTGCCTCAGCTCGACGAGGGCGACCTGGCTATGCAGATGACGCTGCCTCCCGGCAGTTCACTTACCGAAAGTATGGAGATATCCACCCGGGCAGAAAAGGTACTGATGCAGAATTTTCCCGAAATCATCCAGGTGGTTTCGAAGATCGGAACGGCCGAAGTGCCAACCGATCCCATGGCGGTGGAAAATGCCGACATCATGATTTCCCTCAGGGAGCGCAGTAAGTGGGTGAGCGCCAGGAATAGGGATGAACTGGTGGACAAGATGAAAGCCAAACTGGGAGTGATCACCGGCGCAAGCTTCGATTTCACCCAGCCCATACAACTCAGGTTCAATGAGTTGATGACGGGCGCCAAGACCGATATAGCAGTGAAAATATACGGGGAGGACATGGACGAGCTTTACCGGCAAGCCAACAAAGCAGCCGGGCTCATTGCAGGTATCCGGGGAGCGGCCGATATCAAGGTAGAGCAAATACAGGGCCTTCCACAATTGCTGGTACGGTACAAAAGAGAAATGATAGCCCGCTACGGACTCAACATTGACGATTTAAACCAGATTATCCGGAGTTCCTTCGCCGGGGGTGTGGCAGGGAGTGTTTATGAAGGTGAACGCCGGTTCGATCTTGTAGTGCGGCTCGACAGTAAAGACAGGAAGAGCGTTGATCTGAACAACCTGTTCATCAGGCTCAATAGCGGCAGCCAGCTTCCTTTGAGCGAGGTGGCTACCCTCGATTACGTGGAAGGTCCCATGCAAATATCCCGCGATAACACGCACCGACGCATCACCGTAGGGATCAACGTAAGGAACATGGATGTTGAAACCCTGGTTGGGGAAATCAGGAGTAAACTGGAGTCGAACATCAAGCTTCCGCCCGGGTATTATATCACCTATGGCGGGCAGTTCGAAAACCTTGAAAAGGCCAAGAAGAGGCTGAGCGTAGCCATTCCTGCCGCCCTGGCTTTGATTTTGCTGCTGCTGTTCTTCACCTTTAATTCAGTGAAATATGCCCTGCTTATCTTCACTGCCGTGCCTCTTTCGGCCATCGGGGGCATCATCGCGCTGGCCATCCGGGGAATGCACTTTAGCATATCGGCAGGGGTGGGCTTTATCGCCTTGTTTGGTGTAGCAGTACTGAACGGTATTGTGCTGATAGGCTATTACAACCAGCTCAGGAAGGAAGGTAACCTCACACTGCCCGAGATCATAGAGCAGGGAGCCATGCTGAGGTTACGGCCGGTCATGATGACGGCAATGGTGGCCTCATTGGGTTTTCTACCTATGGCCCTATCCACATCGGCAGGTGCAGAGGTCCAGAAGCCACTGGCTACGGTGGTAATTGGCGGACTAATCACTTCCACCCTGCTGACCATGATCATTCTTCCTATTTTGTATGGCCTGTTTAACTCCGAATTGAAAATATTCAGGATGAGGATTAACTTTGGGGCCCTGCCGGTGATCCTGCTGTTCCTGTTGCTGCCCATGGGTCTGAACGGACAGACAAAGGCGATTACGCAGGATGAGGCTGTTACCCTGGCCCTGAAAAACCATCCCCTGGTAAAGAATGCAGGGCTGAATGTGCAGAAATCCGGAGCCCTCAGGGAAGCAGCATTCGATTTGCCTTCCACCGAGCTTAATTTCCAGTATGGACAATTGAACAGCGTCCTGAAAGACCAGTACTGGGATGTGAGGCAGAGTTTCGGTTCCATTCCGGGGCATTTTGCCCGCTTAGGCCTGGCAAAGAACCAGGTTGAACTAAGCCAGACTGAACTGGAGCTTGCAAAAAGGGAAATTACCCTGCAGGTCCGTTCGGCCTGGAATGCCTTGATATTCCAGAGGATCGTAACGCTACTGTTGAAAGATGAAATTGGCGAATACAGCCGGTTCCTGAATGTGGTGATGGAGCAAGACGAG
>JAKAMP010000273.1 GCA_021812865.1 Bacteroidota bacterium
GAGCTTTCATGGTTGTTGCAGTTTATCTCTATTGATACCTTCAGCCTCAAAATATCACATTACCTGTTTTATGTTATTCAGCATACATTTAGAGAGCTTGAATGGGAGGAACTAAGGTTGAACAAGGGGCCGTTCACCTGGAATATAATGTAAATGAGCCATGTATTGCGTTTTGACGGCATCTGATCTGAGTTTGCACAGGCTTGAAAAGGGAGATTGAATTATTTTCGAAAAGATAAACAGAGTGAAGCTCTGAACGTATGCAAATTTGTCCCTGTGAAGGATATTTTGGTCGAGCATATGAAAAGGGCATAATATATGCATACATTTGATAAGGACTAAAAAATGAATTTATGAGTAAGTATTTTACATATATGGCATTGGCTGTCCTGTTATTTACAGGATGCAGCAAATACGGCTATGTAAGTCTCAATTACCCGCTTCCTCCACAGGCGATGCTACCCGAACATATTCAGACTATTGCATTGGTGAACCGTTCGTTAACTCGGGATAAGGACAGGAAGACAAAGATACTGGAATCCATTGCGAAGGGAGAACTGGCAGGATCGGACAAGATAGCATCGGATGAGTGCCTGAAAGGAGCTTTCGACCGCATCAACGGACTGAGGGGAATTAGTATTGTATTTCCGCAGAGAACCAGGTTGTATGGAACGGGTACCCGTGAAACTCCCGAAATCCTTGACTGGAAGGTGGTGAAAGGAATCTGCGATTCTTCGCATGCCGATGCCCTGCTGGCGCTCGAAACTTTCGATTCAAACACCAACCTGCTTACACAGGCAGTGACGAACCAGGTGGTGAATGTGCTCAACGGACAGGCGCCCAGGCTTACCATACCCAACCAAGTGAGAATGAATGTTTACTGCTACTGGAGATTGTATGATCCTTCCACCGAAAAGATTGTGGATCAATACCAGAGCACAAGTTACCAGACATTCAATGCGGTGGGACAGGACTACCTGCTTACTCCGCCCGAAGCTTTGCCCAGAACTGCTTATGCAGCCGGACAACTGTATATGGAACGCTTTCTTCCGGGCTATTATACAGTGAGAAGGGATATGTACAAGAGAGGCAAGGGAAAGGATAAGCAGGCCTTCAAGGCAGCCTTCCGGAGTGCAGAAGTGGCCAACTGGCAGAACGCTATCGATGGTTGGACGCAAATCCTGCAGAATTCGGGAAGAAAAACTTCGGGTAGGGCATGCCTGGACATTGCCGTTGCCTATGAGGTGCTTGGAAACACGGATAAAGCCCTTGAATGGTGCAAGCGTTCCTATGAGCAGTACAGGGATAGGCTGGGAAGAGACTATACCAACATCCTGCTGAGAAGAAAGAACCTGGAATATTAAAATTCAAATATTACACGATATTATTGGCAGATCCGGGATTCCCGGTTCTGCCTTTTTATTTTGATCCTGTATGAGAAGTCCTTTGTCTGAAACAAGGTCAGTATATAACTCCGGTCACAGGCAGTAAAGGGGCATAATCCTGCGGGTTTAAATCAGCGATTCTGATCACTTCTTTCGTCATTTAAAGCGATTTATTTCCTTCTCCGATGATAAACAGTTTGCCTTTGAGAGGCGTATCTGAAGGCTATGCCAGCAGATCTGAAAATATAGCCAATTGCAGTCAGAGAATGAGGATTCTCATGGCAGTAACATTTTCATAAACGAAAAGAAAAAATTCAGGCCCAAAGGGAAGGGGGATATCCTGGTTCCCTCAGGAGGGTTTATCATCAGACTTGATAAACTGATCGATGGTTTCCAGTAACCTTTTGTCATGGATTGGTTTGGTAAGAAAAGCCTTGCAACCTGTGTCGAGGCATTTTTGTTTATCCTCGATACCTGCATAGGCGGTTTGTGCGATAATATTCATTTCCGGGCGCCGGGACAGAATTTTCCGGGCGAGTTCGTATCCCGACATATCGGGCAGACGGATATCCAGAAGGATGAGGTTGATTTCAGAATGAATAAAGAACAATTCAAGTGCAGAAGCGCCATCTTTGGCCACAAGGAGGCTGACGCCTGTACCTGAAAGCAGTTCAGCGATATAGTCGGCATTGTAGCCGATATCTTCCACCAGCAGGATAGTCTTGTTTCCCCAGTAAAAGCTGTTTCTCTTTTTAGAAATAGCCGGTGTTTGTTCTTCCTGCATGGGGTGATAAGGGATAGTAAAATAGAAGGTGGATCCATTGCCTTCCTTTGATTCGACCCAAATAGAGCCGTGCATCAGTTCAACGATGCCTTTGGAGATTGATAAGCCAAGCCCTGTACCGCTTTGCCTGCTTTTCTTTGCTTCGGAATCGGCCTGGCGAAAACGTTCAAAAATCACTTTCTGGTCCTTTTCGGAGATGCCCGTGCCGGTATCCTTTACATAAAACTGCAGGGCGCTCCCGTCAGCGAGGAAGCAGCCAATTTCAATGAATCCCTTATGGGTGAACTTGCAGGCATTGTCTACCAGGTTCATGAGCACCTGCTTGAGTCGCTGGAAATCGGCCAGAACCCTGTTCTGTTCTGCATCCAGGCTGCTTTTAATGTTGAAGGTGATATTCCTGCCGGTAAGAATTTCATTCCTGGATCGGAAAAAATCCCTAATCTCTTCCAGCAGGTCCATCACCTTTCCGGGGTATTCAGAAATGATGAGGGTTCCCGATTCGATCTTCGAAATATCGAGTATGTCGTTGATGATGTGAAGCAGATCTTCCGTGCGTTGCCGAATGGTGCGTGTGAATTTCCGCCTGTTATCAGGAGTTACCTGGTCGCTGTCGAGCAGTTGAGAAAATCCCATGATGGCATTCATGGGCGTACGGATCTCATGCGACATATTCGCCAGGAAGGATGATTTAAGCCGGTCGGCTTCCTCCGCTTTTTCCTTGGCGTTCTTGAGGTTTTCTTCCACCATCACGCGTTTGCGGGTTTCCCTTGAAAGCAGGTACAGCAGCAACAGTCCGGTGATGAGCACAAATCCCCATCCTTTATAGGTATTGATGGCGGTAATGGCATCGAGATTATGGAAAAGCCTTGAAACAATGCGGTCAGAAAAAAAGATATACACTCCGCTTACGATCACATAAATGGTCACTGTCCGGTATACAAACCGGTAGGTTTTGTGGTTCGGGAGGAGGGAATGTTTCAACCGAGATGGGTTTAGGATTCAAATCAGTTTACAATACACCGTACCAATGAGCAAAATTAAGAAAATAATTTAAGGAGATGCTCTGGTCCTTCATGGTCTGATAAAGTAAGTAAATATTAGTAATTGCAGTGCGTTTTAATGTCGCTCAGGAAAAAGATTGATTTATTGCACTTATGTCGTAACTTTATCATAACTAACCTCTTATCCTTTCGGCTATGAAACGAAGAACTTTTATCAGGAACACGGCCATCACCGGTCTGGCCATGTCCATTCCGAAGGTTGATTCCATTGCTGAACCGATACAACCCAAAGGCGATTTTCCCAGGCGCCGGCTGGGACGTGCGCCCGATGAACTGTCTATCCTGGGATTCGGAGGCATTATGTTGAACAATAATTCCCAGGAATTTGCGAATGAAAATGTTTCAAAAGCGTATGATCTGGGAATCAATTATTTTGATGTGGCTCCCAGTTATGGAAATGCGCAGGAGCGCATGGGGCCGGCCCTGAAGCCTTACCGCAAAAACTGCTTCCTGGCATGCAAAACTACTGAGAGGACAAGGGAAGGGGCTGAAAAGGAGTTGAATGAGTCGCTAAGAATGCTGCAGACCGACCATGTGGACCTGTATCAGTTGCACGCGATTACCACGAAGGAAGATGTGGAAACTGCCTTTGGACCTAACGGTGCGATGGAACTGTTTCTAAAAGCCAGGCAGGACGGGAAGGTAAGGCACATTGGATTTTCGGCTCATTCGGTGGATGCAGCCCTGCTTGCGCTCGAGAAGTTCGATTTCGACACCATTCTGTTTCCTTTCAATTTTGCGTGCTGGTATCATGGCAATTTTGGTCCGCAGGTGTTTGAGAAGGCCCGCTCACGCAATATGGGTATTCTGGCGCTCAAATCCATGGCGCTTGCCCGCCTGGCTGATCACGAGCCAAAGGTTTTTCCTAATGTATGGTACAAACCCATCATCGATGATGAAACCATGAACCTGGCCTTGCGTTATACCCTGTCGAAGGAGCTTACGGCAGCCATTCCGCCTGGAGAATCGACTCTTTTCTGGAAGGCCTATGCCATAGCGGCCGGCTTCAAGCCCATTACCGATGAAGAAAAAGCAAGGTTGGTGGCGTTGGCAGCCAATACCGAACCGGTTTTCAGGGCTGGTTAGTTGTCGTCATCCGCCTTGGCTGATCTGCTGAAGAAAGCGGCGTGCCTGGGCGGCGGGCATACGCTGTTTTCACCCTTCACAGCCATCCATATAACCTCGTTCAGTTCGGCATCCGGCACACGGTCTTCTTTTGTAAAATCGAATTGTTCGCTTTTGCGCGACCATTTGTTATCGGCCGTATTCTTCAGGTTAAGATCGACATGGATGGCTCTTTGTGTGAATGCCTGATGATTGGGGACGGAGTCAAAGCATTTCCACATGGGCGTAGCGGCAGCATCGTACTGGCTCATGGGCGGTAGTCCAAGGATCAGTTCAATGGTATGGAGAATGGATGTGGTGGAATACATAGTGTGGTCCACATATCCTTGTTTTACAAAACCTCCTGCCACGTAAGCTGTTGTGCGATGGGCATCCACATGGTCGGGGCCATTCTGCGCGTCGTCTTCCACGATGAACACAACACTTTCTTTCCAGATTCCAGTATGACTGAGGTAATCAACGAACATGCCTACAGCCAGGTCATTATCGGCAACATCCACAAAAGGAGTGGGTCGGCGTTTCGACAGGCCGTCCGTATG
>JAKAMP010000274.1 GCA_021812865.1 Bacteroidota bacterium
ACAATGATTCCTTCAGGGCGTTGTGAAAGCGGAAAAAGGTCTGTCCCTTTATTCCAGAGTTATTGAAATTAACCATCAAAAATAGAAACTATGGAATACCGCATCGAAAAAGACACCATGGGGGAAGTGAAGGTTCCTGCCGGCAGTTACTGGGGAGCGCAAACCCAACGATCCATCAATAATTTTAAAATCGGCAACCAGCGGATGCCTCTGGAAATCATCCGGGCCTTTGCTTTCCTCAAGAAAGCGGCGGCGCTGACGAACCTTGATCTGGGCGTGCTATCCCCCGAAAAGGCCAACCTTATCGCCAAAGTTTGTGATGAAATTCTCGAAGGAAAACTCGACGACCAGTTTCCTCTTGTGGTCTGGCAAACTGGTTCGGGCACGCAATCGAACATGAACGTGAACGAAGTGATCTCCAACCGTGCGCATGTGCTCGCAGGAAATAAGCTCGGAGAAGGCAAACCTCAGATCCACCCGAACGATGACGTGAACAAATCCCAGTCATCGAATGACACTTTCCCCACAGCCATGCACATTGCAGCCTATACCATGCTCGTACAGACTACCATTCCAGGCATCGAAATGCTTCGCCACACCATGAAAGCCAAGAGCAATGCTTTCATGGATATCGTGAAAATAGGCCGTACACACTGGATGGATGCCACTCCCCTTACGCTCGGACAGGAATTTTCGGGGTATGTCTCCCAGATTGACCATGGCTTGAGGGCGTTGAAAAACACCCTCCCCCACCTCACTGAGCTGGCGCTGGGAGGTACGGCTGTAGGAACAGGTATCAATGCTCCCAAAGGCTATGCAGAAAAAGTGGCGGCTAAAATCGCCGTACTGACAGGCTATCCGTTCGTGAGCGCAGAAAACAAATTCGAATCCCTGGCCGCACACGATGCCATGGTCGAAACTTCGGGAGCGCTCAAGCAGCTAGCTGTAAGCCTCACCAAAATGGCAAACGACGTCCGTCTCCTTGCTTCCGGCCCCAGGAGCGGTATCGGCGAAATCCTGATCCCCGAGAACGAACCCGGTTCTTCCATCATGCCGGGCAAAGTAAACCCCACCCAAATCGAAGCCCTTACCATGGTATGCGCCCAGGTAATAGGCAACGATACTGCTATCACTGTGGGCGGCATGAACGGGCAGTTCGAACTCAACGTGTACAAGCCACTCATCATTACAAACCTGCTACACTCAGCCCGCCTGCTGGGCGACGCCTGCGTTTCGTTCAACGACAATTGCGCTGTGGGCATTGAACCCAATAAGCCCTTCATTAAAAAGCACCTCGACAACTCCCTCATGCTCGTAACCGCCCTTAATACCCATATCGGTTACGAAAACGCGGCGAAAATCGCTAAGAAAGCCCATAAAGAAGGCAAAACATTGAAGGAGGCCGCCCTTGAGCTCGGATTACTCACCAGCGAACAGTTCGATCAGTGGGTTGATCCCTCCAAAATGATCGGACGCTAACTGGCTCACCCCCATAAGCCCCCTCTTTTTGCTTGAAAGCCTACAGGTTTAATCGAGCCGGGTATTACCCACAAGCAAATTGGAGATATGCGAAAAGGTAATCGAAAGAGTCCCGGGCAGGGGGTGAGTTTTTCCTTTTGTTGCAGGAACAGCCGTTTGCCGCATCCTGCAGAAATAATTGGTCATATAACCTTGCTGGCAGTATATTTAGTCTTTTGTCATCCTGCCCTACAAAGATTTTCGGGTTCACCGCCCGGCCATGTTCTTCCCCCCTCTGCTCTTCTTCTACAGTTTCCAAATTCATGAGCAATGAGCGAGGTCATAAGGCTTTTTGAATAAAAAGATTACTTTTGGCGTGAATTTCATTGGCAACCTTTGTTTATGACTGATAATAAACTATTTACGGAATTCCCATCTCTCTCCCGCGAACAGTGGGAACAAATCATACAGGCCGATCTGAAAGGCGCCGATTATGAGAAAAAACTTGTGTGGAAAACCCCGGAAGGTTTCCCGGTAAAACCTTATTACACTGAGGATGACTTGGCTTCACTACCTTTCTTAACGGGTATGCCCGGCGCTTTCCCCTGGCACAGAGGCAATCGCATGGAAGGCAATCCCTGGCTTATCCAGCAGGATATATGGGTGGACGATCCCCGGCAGGCCAATGAAAAAGCCTTGTCACTGCTTGAAAACGACGTCAATTCCCTCCGCTTCTGCTTCAGCAAAGATGCCAGGGGAAGATTCATCAATGAAACCTACTTCAGCATTTTGTTGCAGAACATCCATACCGACTGCATTGCTCTTCATTTTTCGGTGGGCAACCGTACAAAGGATGTGCTCAGCCTATTGAAAGATCATTGCCGGATCAATCAGGCTGATCAGCAAAAGATCACCGGAACCATCGATTTCAATGTGCTGTCGCACCTGGCCGCCACCGGCGATTTTTATGATGTGGAAAAGCAGGATTTCGCTTCCCTCATCGTAGCCGTTCAAAAGGCCAGGAAACACCTGCCTGGCATGAGGATACTCAGAATCGACGGCAGCATCTTCAGAAACGGAGGTTCAGGAATCGTTCAGGAACTGGCTTTCAGTCTCTCGCAGGCAAATGAATACCTCGCGATTCTTACAGAAAAAGGCATCAGCGTAGACGATGTGCTGAAATCTCTCCACTTCACCTTCGCCGCCGGTACCAGCTATTTTCTTGAAATAGCCAAACTCCGCTCCGCGCGCCTGCTTCTGTCCAGGCTGGCAGAAACCTGGAAGGCCAGTGAACCGGAATCTTCCCGTATGCGGATACATTCGGTTACCTGCAACTGGGACAAAACCATTTACGATCCTTACGTGAATGTGCTGCGCACCACCACTGAGGCCATGTCGGCTATCCTAGGCGGAACCGACTCCCTTACGGTAAACCCTTTCGATGCATCATACAAAACACCCGATGAGCTTTCAGAGCGCATGGCGCGCAATATACAGCTCATTTTGCGTGCCGAGGCCAGTCTCGACCGTGTGGCCGATCCTTCTGCCGGTTCCTATTACATCGAAAGCCTGGTGCAGTCTGTCGCTTCCGCCGCCTGGGATCTTTTCAGGAAGACCGAAGCCGAAGGCGGTTTTCTCACCTCCCTGAAACAGGGAAAAATTCAGGAACAGGTTGAAAAATTCAAAAACGAACGATTGGCTGCCATCAGAACCCGGAGGGAAACCATCCTGGGGACAAACCAGTATCCCGATTTTGAAGAATCAGTCAGCGAAAAAATAAAGGAAGTTTCCGTCTTTCCTAAAAGCCATGAAGGTGACCACTGGTGCAGGCCTGTGTTCTCCTCCAGGGGAGCACAGAACTTCGAACAGCTGCGGTTGAAAACCGAAAAACAAACGCTCCGCCCCAAGGTTTTCATGCTCTCAGTAGGAAACCTGGCCATGCGCGTGATTCGCGTGAACTTTTCGGGTAATTTCTTTGCAGCCGCAGGCTTCGGAATTATTGATAAGGGCGGATTTGAAACCCCCGAGGCCGGCATCAGGGCTGCAGAAGAAAGTCAGGCCGATATCGTAGTAATCTGCAGCAGCGACGATGAATATGCCACGATCGCCCCGGTTGTACACAACGCCCTGGCAGGCAAGAAGCTCCCCAATGGCAAATCGCCTATCCTGGTAGTAGCCGGAGCCCCTGCCTGCATGGAAGACCTCAAAGCCAGGGGAATTTCACATTTTATCCATATCCACTCAAACCTGCTCGAAACCCTTCAGCAATTTCAGAATGAACTAGGTTATTGATTTCAATATTTACCGCATGCGACCCGATTTTTCAAATATTCCCTTTATTCCCGAAACCCAGGCGAAGAATGAACTAACCCTGGAAAACAGCCAGCTGACCTGGACAACTCCCGAACAGATACAGGTGAAACCCCTTTATACTGCCGGAGACCTTGAAGGCATGGAACACCTGCAATATGCAGCCGGGATTCCTCCTTTCCTGCGCGGCCCCTACAGCACCATGTATGTGATGAAACCATGGACCATCAGGCAATATGCAGGTTTTTCCACAGCCGAGGAATCCAATGCCTTCTACAGGCGCAACCTGGCCGCCGGGCAAAAAGGCCTCTCTGTGGCCTTCGACCTTGCCACCCATCGCGGATACGATTCCGATCATGAGCGCGTGCATGGCGACGTTGGAAAAGCAGGCGTAGCCATCGATTCGGTCGAAGATATGAAAATCCTCTTCGATGGAATTCCCCTTAGCGAAATGTCCGTTTCCATGACCATGAACGGCGCCGTGCTGCCGGTGATGGCCTTCTATATCGTCGCTGCCCTCGAACAGGGAGCAAAACTTGAACAACTGGCGGGAACAATCCAGAACGATATCCTCAAGGAATTCATGGTGCGCAATACCTACATTTACCCGCCCGACACTTCCATGCGCATCATTGCCGACATCTTTGAGTACACCTCGAAGAATATGCCCAGATTCAATTCCATCAGAATCTCGGGCTACCATATGCAGGAAGCCGGCGCCACTGCTGACCTGGAACTGGCATATACACTGGCCGACGGACTGGAATACATCCGCACCGGCATCAGGGCAGGCATTGATATCGATTCATTTGCGCCAAGGCTTTCCTTCTTCTGGGCTGTGGGAATGAACCATTTCATGGAGATTGCCAAAATGAGAGCGGCACGGATGTTATGGGCAAAGCTGGTTAAGCAGTTCAATCCGAAAAATCCCAAAGACCGAACAGTCCTAAACTTGATTATTTATCTAGAAGAACTGTTGATAAAAGAAGGCGTTCTCCAGAGTGATTTTATATTTATGGTGCTTAAGAAAAAATAACCAGTTTTCAGGATTCTCGTTTAAAAAATTTCTGGTCTATCTTGTCCCTGAAAACGTAAATAAGGATTAGTAATAAGATTG
>JAKAMP010000275.1 GCA_021812865.1 Bacteroidota bacterium
ATTTATATTTTTGCAATTCGCTATTGCCCAATAGATGAAAATAATTCACATATAATGGAAATCTCTTCGAAATACGACCCATTGACCATTGAAGACAAGTGGTACAGCTACTGGATGGAAAACGGATTTTTTTCTTCCGATCCCGATGAGCGTGAACCTTATACTATTGTGATTCCTCCTCCAAATGTAACAGGTGTATTGCACATGGGACACATGCTGAACAATACCATTCAGGATATTCTCGTACGCAGGGCGCGCATGCTGGGCAAAAATGCACTTTGGGTTCCAGGTACCGATCATGCTTCCATTGCCACTGAGGCGAGGGTTGTAGCAAAACTAGCTTCCGAAGGAATAAAGAAAACTGATCTTGCCCGCGAGGAATTTCTTCGTCACGCGTGGGAATGGAAGGAAAAGCACGGAGGAATCATTCTAGAACAGCTCAAAAAGCTTGGCGCTTCGTGCGACTGGAGGAGAACCAAGTTCACCATGGACGATGCCATGTCAGAAAGCGTGATCCGCGTGTTCGTCGATCTGTACAGGAAAGGATACATTTATCGCGGGGTGCGAATGGTGAACTGGGACCCGCAGGCAAAAACTGCCGTGTCGGACGAAGAGGTGATCTACCGCGATGTGAAATCGAAACTCTTCTTTGTCAAATATAAGATTGTGGGTGAGGATGGCTTTATCACTGTGGCCACTACCCGTCCGGAGACCATTCTTGGCGATACGGCAGTTTGCGTGCATCCCGAAGATGAACGTTACATTCATCTGAAAGGAAAGAAAGTGATCGTTCCTCTGGTGAACAGGGAAGTGCCCGTAATTTTCGATGAATATGTGGATCGTGAATTCGGCACCGGCGCCCTGAAGATCACTCCCGCCCACGACCTGGCTGACTACGGGATCGGGCTGAAGTATCACCTCGAAGTCATCGATATTTTCAACGACGACGGCACCCTGAATGAAAAAGCAGGTCTCTTTGTTGGCGTTGACCGCTTCAAGGCCCGTGAACTTTCGCACAAAATGCTGCAGGAACAGGATCTGCTGGCGAAAGTTCAGGACTACGACAATAAATTAGGCTACTCCGAACGTACCGACGCTGTAATCGAACCCCGGCTTTCCGTTCAGTGGTTTGTAAAGATGAAGGAACTGTCCGGCCCTGCCCTTGAGAATGTGATGAACAATACCATCAACATTCATCCTTCCAAGTTCAAGAACACGTACCGGCACTGGATGGAGAATATAAAGGACTGGTGCATCTCCCGCCAGTTATGGTGGGGCCAGCGCATTCCTGCTTTCTTTCTTCCGAACGGTGAATTTGTGGTGGCTCATACTCTGGAGGAAGCGCTTGAAATGGCCCGGAAGGAATTCAATATGCCTCAGCTGAAACCTGAAGACCTGAGGCAGGATGAGGATGTGCTCGATACCTGGTTCTCTTCATGGCTCTGGCCCATCTCGGTTTTCGACGGCATTCGCAACCCCGGGAACAGGGATATGACGTATTATTATCCCACCAACGATCTGGTTACCGCACCGGAAATCCTTTTCTTCTGGGTGGCCAGGATGATCATGGCCGGATATGAATACGCTGGCAAAAGGCCTTTCGAAAATGTTTATCTCACGGGTATTGTAAGGGACAAGCAACACAGGAAGATGTCCAAATCGCTGGGCAATTCCCCCGATCCTCTCGACCTGATCAAAAAATACAGCGCCGATGGCGTGCGCGTGGGCATGCTGCTGTGTTCTCCTGCCGGAAATGATGTGCTGTTCGATGAGAGTCTTACCGAGCAGGGAAGAAACTTCGGAAACAAAATATGGAATGCCTTCCGCCTGGTGAAACAATGGATCGTTGATGATCATATTGAACAGCCGGCCCATTCCCGCGAAACCATCGTCTGGTTCGAAGCCCGCATGAACCAGGTACTGGCCGAGATCGAAGACCACTTCAGTAAATACAGGCTTTCCGATGCACTCATGGCTGTGTATAAGCTTTTCTGGGACGATTTCGCCGCCTGGTATCTCGAGATCATCAAGCCCGGGTACCAGCAACCCATCGACAAAACCACCTTCGATGCCACCCTGGTTTTCTTCGAAAAACTGCTCAAGGTGCTGCATCCCTTCATGCCTTTTATCACCGAGGAATTGTACCATCTGGCCAGGGAAAGAAAAAATAGCGACAGCATTATGGTTGCTCCCATGCCGGAATCAAAGCCTTTCAATGCCTCTGTTGTGGCGGATTTCGAAATTGTGAAGGAGCTTGTTTCGGGTATCCGCACCATGCGAAAGGAACAGAATATCGCCTTCAAGGAAGAACTCTCCCTGTATATGAAGGAGGTCGATGCGCGGGCGCCTGAGTCCTTGCTCGAGGTAGTGAAAAAACTGGGTAACCTATCGGAAATCAAAGCGTTAGATAATAAAGTTCCCGGAGCCGCTTCGTTCATGATCAAATCCAGCGAATATTATATTCCCCACGGGAAAAAGGTTGATCACGCGGAAGAGATACTCAAGCTGCAGGGAGAACTGGAATATGCATGCGGATTTCTCGACTCCGTGATGAAGAAACTCAGCAACGAACGCTTTGTGAGCAGCGCTCCACAGAAGGTGATCGAGATCGAGCAGAAGAAAAAGGCCGATGCCGAATCGAAGATCAGGGTGCTGGAGGAAAGAATTGCGGGACTGAAAAACTGACCCTCATTTACCTCATCAACCGTAAAGAATATTTCAGGGCTATTGGCTTTTAAAAAAATGTCGTGCGGTCGTGCGGTCGTGCGGTTCCCGATCGCTGCGCGTCCGGGATTTCGGCTTCGCCTCAACTTGCGGTCGTGCGGTCGTGCGGTCGGAAGTGGGGTGAATGTTTTTCAATGGTGAGGAATTTGCGATTGTTTAATAATGGAATAACCAATGATTGGTCCTTGCAGGGCCTTATCTTTTTGATTTATGAAGACATGTGCGTCTTTGCGTCTTACAACATAAAGATCAGGAAGATAATTCCCAGCAGGATGCGATAATATCCAAAATATTTGAATCCGTAGTTTTCGACGATCTTCAGGAAGATTTTTACGGCAAACCAGGCCGTGATAAAGGCCACAACCAGACCCACAGCCAGGAGCATTATCTCATTTCTGTCAAAATGGACAGGCGTTTTCAGCAGGTCATACCCGGTTGCGGCGAACATGGTAGGAACGGCCAACAGAAAGGAGAATTCGGTGGCTTGTTTCTTATCCAGCTTATTAAAAACACCCCCGATAATGGTCGCCGCGGCCCTTGAAACACCGGGGATCATTGATAAACACTGAATAAGTCCAATAAAGAAGGCGTTCCGTACGGGAATTTTTTCAACCGATTCCATTTCGCTCTTTTTGTTCATCACCAGCCGGTCAATCCAGATGAGCACAATCCCGCCAATGATCAAGGAAACAGACACGACAATGGGATTGAACAAATAGCCTTTGATGAATTTATAGGCAGTAAAACCGACAATGGCAGTGGGTACGAAAGCGACAAAGAGCTTAATATAAATTCCCATTCCCCTGAAAAATCTCTTGATATACATAAAGGCAATAGCCAATATGGCCCCAAGCTGAATGGCGATTTCAAATGTTTTAACGAATTCGCTCTCACCGATATGCATGGCCGAAGATGCCAGGATCATATGTCCGGTCGAGGATATCGGCAGGAATTCGGTAATTCCTTCGATAATGGCAATAATGATGGAATGAAGTAAATCCATAAGAAATGATTTTAATTTGGCCTGTAAAAATGGGGCTAAATTTTGAGATTTCTCACCGGGACAGGCGGCAATTTTCGAAACGAATAAGAAAGAACGCAAGGGGTAATGGCAGTCTTAAATATTTCTACTGGGCTTCGCCTCGAATGAAAGCTGAAATTTTGATGAATGATAACGTTCTGCTATAACACACTGAAGGCATTTGCAATCAAAAAGCCAAGAATAGCAAAAATATGACCTTTATATCTGAAAATAAACAAATTAAACTGTAATCATGGACCCTTCATCAAAATGACCAGAATATTTCTTAGCAAAGCATGACCATCGCAGAACATGAATTGCGCTTTTTTGATTTGGGATTGAATTCCGGATAGGATTTTTGTAATTCATTATCTGCGTCGGAACCTAATTTATTGCGTATTCATCAATTCCACATGTTGCGATGTCATTACGCTCTCAAAATCATTTTCATTCCTTTTGTGAGATAAATATCTTGCCGGTAATCATAACCGTTTTAATCTCGACATTCCCGAAGACCTTTTCATACAGTTGCTTTAGCACTGGAAGCTGTGCCCTGCAAGATTTCGAATAGACGACCTTATTGGAAATAACCAACCCTCCGGGTTTAAGGGCATTTTTGATATCAGTAAGAAACCGAAGAGTTTCCAATTCGCCGGGTACATCCCTGTCAATATATGCATCCATTACAACCAGGTCAAATTTATCGTGTGTATCTTCTATAAACTGTTCTGCCCGGGCCTGATGAACTGTTACATTCCTCAACGAGGAGGTGTTAAAATATTTCTCCCCTAACTCCAGCACCTTTTCGTCTATTTCCACTCCAGTGATGTCACAACCAGGTTTGTAATGACGGATAATCGAAACAAGACTTCCTGTTCCGAATCCGAGAATCAGCGCCTTGTCAATGTTGCTCCAGTTCAGTCTTAGCCTTCTGAATACTTTTCTGAACATGACTTGAAGTGATCCAAAGGAATAATTCGGGTTTGGTGAAATACTCAAACTCGCATAAAATTAAAACAGGGTATTTTTTTATCAAGTTGGGTATTAAAATCTGAAAAAGTAAATTGAAAAAGCTGCTGGAAAAAAGAAGACAAAAAATCTTTGCT
>JAKAMP010000276.1 GCA_021812865.1 Bacteroidota bacterium
AGCCCACTCGCGGATCACGGTGAGCATAGTACCTTCCTTTGGATTGGAAATTGCATCGTACACATAGGCAACCGATTTTCGCACAGAATCGGCAAAATGAGAGATCGTAATTTCATGCACATTCTCCGTTTCCATGCTCAGACCGTAAAGGAACTGTGCGAAGATCACCCCCGAATTGCCCCGCGCTCCTATAAGCGCCGCTGCAGCCAGTGCATCGGCTGTATGCTTGTATGAATCGTACGGCTGAGTATTGCCTATGATCGACCGAATGGTCGATGCCAGGTTGGTGCCTGTATCAGCATCGGGAACCGGAAACACGTTAATCTTGTTCAGATCACCCTGGTGGCTGATAATGTTCTGCGCACCTGCAAGAAAAAGATAATACAGGTTTTTCCCGTTTACCTTCGTAATTTTGTCAATTTCCATCCAATAACTTTTCGCTACTTCAACAATCTTTTAAAAAAATGTCTTTGAGCATAAAAGCGGGGCAAAAATACGAATTTTTTATTTGGACGGTCATTTTTAATTGACAAAAATCATGCTTTTTACCTTTAACCTGTAGATAAAACATCGGAGCATGGCTATTTTGCTGTATTTTACTGAATGTTAAATATTTTTTAATCAAAAATTGGTTTTTTGCAAAGAACATATATATTACTGCCTGATCTTATGGTAATTAGCAATAATTAAGTGACTGATTTTAATCGTTTTCAATGGAGCATAAACTATTTTTAACATAACCCGTTCATTATGAATTCACTTCGATTCGAATATGGACAGCAGATTGAAAAAAAAATAATCGCGCAGATACTGATGCTTTTTCTGGTTTGAGACATACTTAACCTGGGGCCGCCGGGGATTATTTATTGCCGGTTTCCGATTCTTTCATGCTCAGTTGTATCCTTTTACGCTGCGCATCCACTTCAACCACCTTAACCATGACGTGCTGATGAAGCTGGACTACATCCTGCGGGTCGCTGATGAAGCGGTCGGCCATCTGGGATATATGAACCAGTCCGTCCTGTTTTACACCCACATCGACGAATACACCAAACCGTGTAATATTGGTGACAATACCAGGGAGGATCATTCCCGGTTTCAGGTCATTGAGGCTACGTACGTTGGGATCGAACTCGAAGTACTTGATGCGCGGACGGGGATCCCTGCCCGGCCGGGCCAGTTCATCCATGATGTCTTTCAGCGTGGGCAGGCCAATCTCGCTGGTGACATATTTTCTGATATCGATTTTTTTTCTGAGTTGCTCATCCTTCAGGAGATCGGCAACTGAACATTGAAGGTCATCGGCCATTTTCTGCGCTATGCCATAGCTTTCGGGATGAACCGCGCTGTTGTCGAGCGGATTTTCGCTGCCAGGAATACGAAGGAAGCCGGCACATTGTTCAAATGCCTTCTCTCCCATCCGGGGTACCTTTCTGAGCTGGGCACGGGAATCAAAGGGACCCGATTCAATGCGGTAATGGATGATATTACGGGCCAGTTGGGGTCCCAGTCCGGAAATATACGTCAATATATAAGGTGTGGCCGTGTTTACATTCACACCTACCTGGTTCACACAGCTTTCCACCACCTGGTCGAGGCCCGATTTGAGTTTTGCCTGGTCCACATCGTGCTGGTACTGGCCAACCCCAATGGACTTAGGATCGATCTTGACCAGTTCAGCGAGGGGATCCATGAGCCTTCGCCCGATCGAAACGGCGCCCCTTACGGTGACATCGTAATCGGGAAGTTCTTCACGCGCAACATCGGAGGCGGAGTAAACCGAAGCGCCATTTTCACTCACCACAAACACCTGGAGATCGCGGTCAAACCGGATCTTCCGGAAGAAGGCCTCTGTTTCCCTTCCGGCCGTGCCGTTTCCTATGGCGATAGCCTCAATATGGTAGGCGCTGATCAGGGAAGTAATCTTTTTGATGGCCACTACCCTTTCTTCCTGAGGCGGATGGGGATAAATGGTTTCATTATGCACAAGGTTCCCTTGGCTGTCGAGACACACCAGTTTACAACCGGTTCTGAAGCCCGGATCGATGGCCATCACGTTTTTCTGCCCGAGGGGAGAAGCCATGAGTAGCTGTCTCAGGTTCTCAGCAAAGACTTTGATGGCCTCAGCATCAGCTTTTTCCTTGGCCTCAGCCCTGACTTCGTTCTCGATGGAGGGTTGAAGCAAACGTTTATAGGTGTCGCGGATAGCAAGTTGCATTTGTTCCGCACATTCGCCTGTACCTTTCAAATACTGACGTTCCAGAATCTGTACAGCTTCTTCCTCATCCGGGGAAATGCCTATGCGAAGAAAACCTTCTGTTTCTCCCCTGATCAGGGCCAGGTATCGATGTGAAGGACATCGCCGTAAACTTTCCTCATACTGGTAATAATCGGTGTATTTATTTCCTTCTTCCTCTTTTCCTTTTACCACCTTCGACCGGATGACGGCATCTTTCCTGAACAAGGTGCGTATGGCATTTCTTGCACGGATATCTTCGGCAATCCATTCGGCAATGATGTCGCGGGCTCCCAGTAATGCATCCTCTGCATCTTTTACCTGTTCGCCCATGAACCTTTCGGCCCTGGCCATGAGGTTGAGCTCCCTCTGTTCCATGATCATTCTGGCCAGTGGCTCAAGCCCTTTCTCCCTTGCAACCGAAGCCCTGGTTTTTCTCTTAGGTTTGAAAGGCAGGTACAGGTCTTCCAACTGGGTAAGGCTCTCCGCTTCTTCAATACTCTTCTGCAAAGCATGTGTAAGCTTCCCCTGTTCAAAAATAGATTTAAGCACCGTTTCCTTCCTCTTTTCCAGTTCGTTCCACTTCAGGTGCTGCTCCCTGACCAATGCAATCTGCTTTTCATCGAGGCTACCAGTCATTTCCTTACGGTACCGGCTGATGAACGGCAGGGTTGCGCCTTCATCAAAAAGCTTAAGGGTGTTTGTCACCTGCCAGGGCTTCAGGCTCAGCTGTTCGGCGATTTTTTCTGTGAATTTCTTTTCCATTGTTCTTTGTAAGAAGAATTCCATATAGGCGCTTTGTCACCTTATATCTGCAAAGATAACAAAGCCCGGCACAGAAAAGAATGATGTGGCTGTGCCGGGCAATAAGATGTTATTCAGTTACATTAGAAGGCTTACTTAATTAAGGTTGAAAAGGTCGTCGCTCAGACCGGTATTTGCCTGTATGCTGTTGACCGTGATCTCGAATGACTGCGGCCCCATGGTTTGCTTTATTTTCTTAGGAAACTTTACTCCAAGCACATCGGTATATTCGAGAATATCACCCTGCGATGTTACCTGCCCCATAGGGGTTTCACTGGTACTAATGGTTCTGAGTTTAAGGCCCGTTTCAACCGAATAATAATCAGTAGTTACCTGCTTCCCCGGTGAGGTAATCACGAGCGCATAGGCATCCTGGCCGTCGATCTTGGTCATTTCCTTCAGCTCAACTGTATAACCATTCTTTGCATATTCAAATTCCGGGAAAAGCAAACCCTCCATTTTGAGCTTCTCCAGTTCATCACCGTTGATATCTTTGGTTCCCTGCATGCCGTATGACCTGCCGGAATCACCGTTTAGCACCTGCTTCTGCACGCTTTGACCATTCATTACAATTTCATTGAGATATTTCCCGGGGATCTTGTACATCATGGTCATTTCAAGGGCCATACCCTGCATGGAAAACGAGCCTTTCATGGTAATATCCTTAATTTTACTGATATTATCCATTCCACCGACCGCCTGGATGTATTTATCTAACACCATTCGTGCTGTAACTCCTTCAGGCACAGCCATTTTGGCCTTTGTTGGATCGTAGGGATTGCCGTCTACATCATAATACTTCACCTTCCCGTCGGCGCTGAACTGTTCCAGGGTTGAAGCAATGTCTGATGCCTTTCCAACGACAACGATGTTAGCATGACCGGGCAGGATGTATTTTTTTGCCACTGACTGTACGTCATTGGCTGAAACCAGGGCAATATTTTTAAGATAATTGGTGTAGTAGTCCTTGGGCAATCCATATCTTTCGGTATTGATGGCGAAGGTTGCGATGGTCTGTGGGTTTTCAAGTGAAAGCGAGAAGGTCCCTGTCATGTAATTCCTTGCCATATCCAGTTCATCGGCAGGCACGGGTTCATTCTGCAATCGTTTCATTTCAAACAGCATCTGGTAAACAGCGCTGTCGGTCACTGCATTACGAACACTGGTAGTAGCCTCAAAACTGCTGATCAGCGGCTGGAAAGCGATTGAAGAATACGCTCCATACGTATAGGCATGTTTCTCCCTGAGGTTGGTGAAAAGCCTGAAAATGCCGCCCCCCAGGATAGTATTGGCAACCTGCAGTTTGATATAATCGGGATTTCCTCTCATGATATCGACAGGATAACAGATATCGATAACCGACTGCACGGATTGCGGCCTGTCGACGATCTCCACCACTGTTTTATCAGGGGCTGTGGGTTTGGCATAGGTGGGCATGTTCACCGGGGCCTTTTGCCATTTGCTGAAGTATTTTTCAACCAGTTTCTTTGCCTCGGCCGGTGTGATATCGCCTACGATAGAAAGGTAAGCAATATTGGGTCGGAACCAGGTATTGTAATACTGGTTGCACATATCGAGAGTGATCTTTCTCACGGAAGTTTCGTTGGCAAATTCTCCGTAAGGATGATTCTTCCCGAACATGATCGCCGAGGATACATTCGAGGAGATGGAATTGGGGTCATCCTTGCTGGAGGCCAATCCCGATAAATACTGGGTACGACGTTTCTCAAACTCCTGGCTGTTAAAAGCGGAATTGATGGCTACGTCGGAAAGTATATCGAGCAGGTTCTCGGTGTGCT
>JAKAMP010000277.1 GCA_021812865.1 Bacteroidota bacterium
GACCGCCTGGCAGCAAAAATGGCATAATCAAGCACATCCTTATGATATAAGGAGGTATTCTTTGCCATCTGAAGTTTTTCGGACAGACGCCT
The DNA here is from genome assembly GCA_021812865.1 of Bacteroidota bacterium. Classification (GTDB taxonomy): domain Bacteria; phylum Bacteroidota; class Bacteroidia; order Bacteroidales; family JAAYUG01; genus JAKAMP01. The sequence goes on from JAKAMP010000277.1 coordinate 93, forward strand.
TGAATCGACTTCAAGGGGAATATTGTTCATCTCGGTTTCTTTGTCAACATTTTCAGGGTAGAATTCAAGCATGGAAGACCAGAAACCATTGTCCGACATGACCCCGCGTACGGGCATTTGTCTGAGCGTATCGAAAGCCAGCAGCAGGTTAGTAACCGGCATATCCTGGTTTCCAAAGAAAACAAGGTCGAAGGAATGGTTGAAGCGGGCCAGCCTGTCGGTGAGCTCCTTTCCGGATGCATCTCCCTGTTGCGGCGAGGGCGTTTTCCAGGAAACCTCAGCGCCCCATGCCAGTCCGTGCCAGTTATAGTCCGACAGGTTCTCACCATCATCGGCCCAGCAGGTATTCATCATGCCCAGTGTGCCCAGCATAGCTCCGTCGCGTACGTAATTGAAAATATTCACTGCGGCGTTATGCAGGTCGGGGTAAATCTGGCTCCAGCAGCTCACCCCCGGAGCGACCATAAAATCAAAACCACTCTCTTTAAAAGGTTTGATGGCATCCACGAAGCTTGGACGCGCATCATAGCCCCAGGAAATGATGATGAGGTCGTGGGGCAAGCTCTGGATGATCCTTTGATGGTTCACTGCAATGTCGCCCCACATCATGGTGCGTTTGCCGTATTTCTTCAGGGTATCGGCCACGCGGTTTACATGCCTGGCATACACGGTCTCCATCCCGTTCGATTCCACATATTCAGCAGCTTTGCCTGAACCCAGCGCATCGGTCTCATCGCAGTTGATATTGAACAACTTGCTTTTGTAAACAGGCGCTTCTTCAGCGAACATTTTTCCCAGGAACTGGTATGTCTCCTCCTTGCCTGGGTTGAGATTCCAGCCATTATCGCTGATGCCATTATAGAAAGGTATTTCAAGGATATGCTCCATATGACCCAGACATTGCTGGTTCCCAATAAGTTCAACATGATACCTCCGGGCATAGTCCTGCAGTTCCATGATATCGTCGGCTGTGATCCCATCTGTGGGGGCAATATCAGGATAAGATTTCAGCCTGAACACATGTTCAATATACAGGTTAAGGTAATTCTGTTTGTATTCGGCCATGGTACTGACCTGCTGTTTCAGAAAATCCAAAGTAGGAATGGGGCCGCGGCTCACATCGACCATCCATCCCCGGTATTTCAATCCCGGCCAGTCGTTTATGCTCAGGCAGGGAATGGTTCTGCTGCGATAATTCATCCGGATAAGCTGTTTCAGGCTTTGAATGCCATAAAAGATACCCGTTGAGGTATTGGCCGAAAGCATGATGCGGCTTGGAGAAATCTCCAGCCTGTAGGCTTCCGGTCCCGTGATGGACATACCGGTCAGTCCATCTCCTGCTTTTTTACTCTGCTTGACCTGGGAAAGATTCACCAGGTAAATTCCATATCCTTTCCCTATCTTGGTGGAGATCATGCTCATCACTTGAGCATTATTCAGTTCCTCTTGCAATTGAAGGGCTGCAAACAGATCGCTGGTATCGGCTGCCTCACCTGTAAAAATGTTAACCGGTTTGTTCAGATTAAATACTCCCGGCTTCAGTGATATTTCCTGGGGTGTGGGAATGATGCCTGTTTCCGGCTGCTTCTGCTGTGCATTTACGGTCAGGAAGCCTGACAAAAGCAGGTATAAGGTAATTTTCTTCATGAGAATGATTATTATGTCTTTAAATTGAAAAGCAATGCCAATGCGGGCTTAAAGTTAGAAAACTATGCCGATATGAGTGCAGGGATAACCCTGAATAAGCAACGGAACGATTTTCATCCTGACTATTCCCTTTGTGAAGCATATATTTTTCAGTAATTTAGAGGTAGGCTGCTTAAAAACAGGTACAGCCTCTTAAAGCAGAAACCATCCAACCTGTTCAGCCTGATTAAGCCAATCCTAAAAACATGAATCGCAGAAAATTTTTCGAGCAATCCGGTGCGGCCGCAGGCGCCACCATTCTCTCAGGGGTGATTCCCCAGGCCAATCCTTCCGCTTCAGCAGAAACCCTCCCTTCACCTTCGGGGAAAAAGGCCAGAATCAAACTGGGCTTATGCAGCATTACCTATGGCGGGATATGGTATGAAGGACAGGCCCTGAGTTTTGAGGACATGCTGAAGCGGGCAAAAGAATTTGGATTCGAGGGAGTGGAACTCGACAACAAGTGCCCTATGGGCAATCCGCTGGATCTGGATCAGCGCCGGAGGGACGAAATGAAAAATGCCCTGTCCAAATACGGGCTCGAGATTCCCTGTGTGGCTGCCAATAACGATTTCTCAAGTCCCATACCCGAGCATCGCGAATGCCGTGCATACCGCAGGAAATCTGCAGGTGCACTCCCATTTCGGAGGTGAGTTTTACCGCGACAATTCAGGCAAGGTTCAGCAACGTTCGCTTGAATATCGTTTTGGTGAACCCATTCCCGATTATGATGCCTATATAGCCCTGATGGGCGAGATCGGATATGAAGGCTATTTCACCTATGAACTGTGCCATCCGGTCCTTCATGCCGACCATACCAGGGCCGGGATTGATTTTGTGGATGAGCAGGTGAAACTGGCTGCCGAATACATGCGGAATATACTCAGCAAGTAAATTCCCATACTTTGAAAACAGCAGTAATATTCACCCTTGCCGGGGAGAATATCATGCTGGGCTCCCTGGTATGCGGATTTGCAACCGGAAATTTTTCAGGGAAAGAAAAGAACAAATCTTCACTGGGCCCTGCTTGGAACAACCGCGACTGGCAATTACCGCATGGTTGCAGCAGTGAATCGATTTCAAAGGTTTGCTCCAAGAAGTCTTTTCACAACCGGCTGATCGGCCGGTGCAAAGGCATAACGACTCAGTTCGCTCACCTGCACCCACTCCACCTGGTCGTGATCTGTAAGGGTTATCCCGCCTTCGAGGTAGAGGGCCTGATAAACCTCCAGGCAAATCTGCTTTCCCGGGTACTCATAGGCAGAATCCATAAAGTGGGCGGTTACCCTTACTTTTATACCCAATTCTTCCATCAGTTCCCGTTCAAGGCAGGCTTCCGCACTTTCTCCTTCCCTGATCTTGCCTCCGGGAAATTCCCAGAGACCTTCCATGTGCTTACCCGGCCTTTTCCGGGCTATAAGAATGGTATTGCCCCTTTGAACAATACCTGCAGTTACCCTGATCATAAAAAGCTCATTAATAAGGCTGAAATTTAGGAAATTCATCGTAAAAATCTCAATATTCTGATTTGCAATCAGTAAAAAGGCTGCACTCCCTGAGGAATGCAGCCTTCTCTGTATAAGTTTCTGAAAACCGGTTATTCGGCATCCATATGCGGATAGCGATATTCGGTGGGAGGCATAAGGTTTTCCTTTACGGTACGCGGACTGATCCAGCGCAGCAGGTTCAGGTGGCTGCCCGATTTATCATTCGTACCCGATCCCCTGGAGCCGCCGAAAGGCTGCTGACCAACCATGGCGCCGGTAGGCTTATCGTTATAATAGAAATTACCGGCTGCATAGCGCAGTATACGGCAGGCCTGCACCATGGAATAACGGTCCTGGCTGAAAATGGAACCTGTGAGCCCGTATGGCGAGGTTTCGTCACACAGCTTCAGCGCAGCTTCAAAGTCCTTGTCCTCGTATACATAAATGCTCATCACCGGGCCAAAGATTTCCTCCTCCATGGTTTTGAAATGGGGATTGGTCACCTCGATCAGGGTGGGCTCAATGAAGTAGCCCACTGACTTGTCGCCCTTGCCACCGGCCAGGATTTTCGCATCACTTGACTTTTTTGCATAGTCGATATACCCCATGATATTATCGAACGACTTCTCGTCGATCACGGCAGCCATGAAATTCCTGAAATCGCGCACATCGCCCATTTTGATTTCGGAGATACCCTTGAGCAGCAGCTCTTTGGTTTCGTTCCAGAGAGACCTGGGTATGTATGAACGTGAAGCCGCCGAGCATTTCTGACCCTGGAACTCAAAGGCGCCCCTTAGGATGGCTGTGGCAAGCTCTTTTGGATTGGTTGAAGGATGGGCAAAAATAAAATCCTTTCCACCGGTTTCACCTACCAGTTTCGGATAGGATTTATACCGGGTAAGGTTTTCAGCAGACTTCTGCCACAGGTAATTGAAGGTACCATTGGAACCGGTAAAATGAATACCCGCCAGGTCTTTATGAGCGAGAACGATCTCACTGATGAGGGGACCTGATCCCGGTACAAAATTGATCACTCCGTCGGGCATGCCGGCTTCCTTGAATACCTTCATCAGGTAATAGTTGGAAAGTAATGCAGTGGTAGCCGGTTTCCATACCACGGTATTCCCCATGAGGGCAACGCTGGTGTTAAGGTTTGAAGCAATGGCTGTAAAATTGAAAGGAGTAACCGCGAATATGAATCCTTCGAGCGGCCTGTATTCAATGCGGTTAAGCACGGTGTTTGTCGAAGTGGGCTGACTGTCGTAAATCTGTGAGGCAAAATAAACATTGAACCTGAGAAAGTCGATCACTTCGCAGGCGGAGTCGATCTCGGCCTGTAAAACATTTTTGCCCTGACCCAGCATGGTGGAGGCATTGATCACATGCCTGTATTTCTTTGAAAGTAGTTCGGCCGCCTTCATGATGATGGAAGCTCTTTCGAGCCACGACAGGACCATCCAGGCTTCCTTGGCTTTCAGCGCCGCTTCAATGGCCATTTTCACTTCTTTTTCAGTGGCCATATGATAGGTA
>JAKAMP010000278.1 GCA_021812865.1 Bacteroidota bacterium
AACATGCCTAAAGACAATGTGGAAAGGGCTATCAAAAGGGCTTCATCAAAGGAACAGGAAGACTTCAAAGAAGTGGTATACGAAGGATATGCTCCGCATGGTATAGCAGTGCTGGTTGAAACTGCTACCGATAATCCTACACGTACGGTTGCCAACGTTCGCAGCTGCTTTTCGAAATTCGGTGGTTCGCTGGGAACATCCGGCAGCGTGAACTATATGTTTGAACATAAATGTACCTTCAAGGTTAAAGGTAAAGAGGGCATTAACATGGAGGAACTTGAACTCGAAATGATCGATGTGGGCGTGCAGGAAATGTTTGCAGAAGAAGACGCGATCATCATGTATGCCGAATTTGAAGCCTTCGGCCCAATCCAGAAATTTCTGGAAGATAATCATTTTGAAATCGTCAGCGCCGAATTTGAACGCATTCCCACCGATACCCGGGAACTGAATGAAGAACAGATGGCCGAGGTGGAAAAACTTCTCGAAAAGCTCGAAGAAGACGAAGATGTATCAAATGTATATCACAACATGAAAGCCTGAGTTTCCTGTTTCCCTCACCAGGGAGGGAGCCCGTTCCTAAGATTCAATCTTTCTTCTGTTTTCTTTCTTGCTTGAATGAAGACGCTTGGTTTCTATTCTCTTTTGCCTGCTCGTAGCCGTGGGCTTCGTTTTCTTTCTTTTTTTTACCCGTAACAGCGCTTTTCTGATCAGGGCTGCCAATTTGCGTAAAGCATCTTCACGGTTTTTTAGCTGAGAGCGGAACGCCTGAGCCTGAATGATCAGATAACCCTCCTGATTGATACGGCTGGCCAGCTTAATGTGAAGCAATGCTTTCTCATCCGGGCTCAGTAATATGGAACTATCAATGTGAAACCTTAACTCTACCTTGGTATTCACCTTATTGACATTCTGCCCCCCGGCGCCACTGCTCCGCGAAGTCAGAATGATGCACTCCTTCTGCAGTTCCTTCTCAGAAAAGATAGTAACTTCTGCCATGCCGGTTTATTGAATTATAGTACAAGAAAATATCCAGTCCAGCAAAGATAATAATTGAATATCTATTCTGAATAATGCTTTAAGGTCATTCGAAAGAATATGGTGTGCCTTGAAGTACAATGACTTACCCTATAACTGAAGAGGAGCTGGCTGATGACAGCGTTCACACAAATTTCGGCTTTCACCAGCATCCATAATTGTGTTGTACAGAATTTGCATTATCAGTTATTATACGTAAGTTTATTCCTGTATTAATTCCATGACATTTATGAACAGGAAGCAAATGCTGCAGGTCCTGCATGATAACCAGGGAAATGCATGGGATATCATTATTATAGGCGGCGGCGCAACCGGACTGGGAACAGCTGTTGATGCCGCTTCCCGGGGCTACAAAACCCTCCTGCTTGAACAATCCGATTTTGCGAAAGGAACATCCAGCAGAAGTACCAAGCTGGTTCATGGCGGGGTACGTTACCTCGAAAAGGGTGATCTTGGACTTGTCATGGAAGCCTTAGTGGAAAGGGGATACATGCTTAAAAATGCACCTCACCTTACTTCTGACCAGGAATTTATTATTCCGGTTTATACAAGGTTCGATGCCATACTGTATTTTATCGGATTGACATTCTACCAGCTGCTGGCAGGACGCCTGGGTCTTGGCCGATCACATTATATTTCCCGGAGTGAAACGCTGAACCGGCTCCCGCAACTCAATGGACATAACCTGAAAGGTGGGGTGGTATATCATGATGGTCAGTTCGACGATGCAAGAATGGCCCTTGCCCTGGCTCAAACCGCTGCTGAATGCGGGGCTTGTGTTTTGAATTATCTCCGCGTCACGGAACTTCTCAAAGATACCAGCGGAAAACTCACAGGTGTGCGTGCCACTGATGTCATGTCTGGTCAGTTCCATGATCTAACGGCCAAAATCATAATCAATGCAACTGGTGTATTTGCCGATGAAATCCTTCGCATGGACCATCCCGTGGCAAAACCTACCATTCGTCCCAGCCAGGGTATTCACCTGGTGCTCGACCATTCATTCCTGAAATCATCATCCGCTATTATGATCCCCAAAACAGACGACGGACGGGTGCTGTTCGCTATCCCCTGGTATGACAAAGTGGTGGTGGGGACTACCGATACCCCGGTGAAGGAAGTGTACTCCGAACCTGTTGCCCTCCCTGAAGAAATTAATTTCATTCTTCGTGCTGCCGGCAAATACCTTCAGAAACAACCTTCCCGCAGGGATGTACTGGCGGTTTTTGCAGGCCTTCGTCCGCTTGCAGCAACTACCGGCGATTCTTCAAAAACAAAAGAAATTTCCCGGCGGCATAAAATCACCGTTTCACCTTCCGGGCTGGTTACTATAGTGGGAGGGAAGTGGACTACCTATAGAAGAATGGCAAAGGATGTCCTTGATATTGCCCTTCGCAAATCGGAACTCCTTTATAAGAAATGTGTTACCCGTAACCTTCGGGTTTATGGTTATGATTCGCATAAAAACAAAGAAAAATTCTCTCCTTATGGCAGTTTTACTTCCGAGATAGATAGACTGATCCAATCTGACCCTGCTCTTGGAAAACCTGTTCATCCGCGTCTGCCGTATGTGTACGCGGAATTCCTGTGGATAATCCGTAATGAAATGCCTGTTACCCTCGAGGATATACTGGCGCGCAGAACCAGGGCCCTTTTCCTTGATGCCCGGGCGGCCATTGAAGCGGCCCCCTTAGTGGCATATCTCATGGCCTCGGAACTAAAACTTGGTAAAGTGTGGATAGAAGAGCAGGTTGACCATTTTACCCAACTGGCAAACGACCATTTCACCATTCAATCTTAAACTTACCTTTTCTATGGAAAAATACATTCTGGCTCTGGATCAGGGAACAACCAGTTCCCGGGCAATTGTCTTCAACCATAAAGGCATTCAGGTGTCTTCTGCTCAGAAAGAATTCAGACAAATTTATCCTCAACCGGGCTGGGTCGAACACGAAGCCTCCGAGATTTGGTCAACACAGGCAGAAGTCGCACTCGAGTCCATGAAAAAAGCAGGAATCGAAAGTTCTCACATAGAAGCCATTGGCATCACAAACCAGCGTGAAACTACCGTTTTATGGGACCGGCATACAGGCAAACCTGTATATAATGCTATCGTTTGGCAGGACCGGCGCACAGCAGCCTTCTGCGATCAGATCAAAGAAAAAGGCTATGCACCTCTAATCCGCAAAAAGACCGGGCTCATCATCGATGCTTATTTCTCAGCCACCAAAATTGCATGGATTCTCGATCATGTCAAAGATGCCAGGAAAATGGCCGAAGACGGACGCCTGGCCTTTGGAACCATTGATTCCTGGCTGGTATGGAACCTTACAGGCGGCAAAGTTCATGCTACCGACGTAACCAATGCCTCCAGAACCATGCTCTTCAATATTCATGAACTCACTTGGGATAAGGATTTGTTGAGTTTATTCAATATTCCTGCTAATATTCTCCCAGAGGTAAAGTCTTCCAGCGAATTATACGGCCATACGGAAGGTTCGTTTACTTCTTCCATTCCAATTGCGGGAGTCGCCGGCGATCAGCAGGCAGCCTTGTTCGGACAAATGTGCATTCGCCCCGGAATGGTTAAAAATACATACGGCACAGGATGCTTTATGGTAATGAATATCGGGGAAAAACCAATTGAATCGCAAAGCAGCCTGCTCACTACCATTGGATGGCAGCTCAATGGCAAAACTACCTATGCCCTGGAGGGAAGCATCTTTATTGCTGGCGCTGTGGTACAATGGTTGCGCGATGGTCTAGGTATCATCCGCAGTTCATCAGAGGTTGAGGAACTTGCAGGACGGGTGCAGTCCAGCGATGGCGTTTTCTTTGTTCCTGCATTTGCTGGTCTGGGCGCTCCACACTGGAACCAACATGCCAGGGGAACACTTGTGGGCCTGACCCGGGGATCGTCGGCTGCCCATATTGCCAGGGCAGCCCTGGAAAGCATTGCATACCAAACCTACGATGTATTGCAAGCCATGAAAGCCGATTCGGGAATTCCTATCACCGAACTTCGTGTGGATGGGGGCGCTACCGTAAATAATCTCCTCATGCAGTTCCAGTCCGATATCATTGGCACCAGAGTAGCCCGTCCCAGAATTACCGAAACCACCGCCCTGGGGGCAGCGTATCTTGCCGGACTGGCAGTGAATTTCTGGCCAGGAATAGATGCAATGGAACACCAGTGGCAGCTCGACCGGGTGTTCACTCCTTCTTTTTCTGAAGAACAGCGCAATTCCAGAATCATTAACTGGAATAAAGCCGTGAAAACTGCCATTGCATGGACTAAAGAATAATACAAATTATGTTCATAACGTTTTAAACTAAATCATTTTATCTATGACTCCATTTTTAGCAGAACTGGCAGGCACAGCCTTGATTATTGTTTTCGGAGGTGGGGTAGTGGCCAATGTCCTTCTCAGCCAAACCAAAGGAAACAACAGCGGATGGATTGTCATCACCTTCGGATGGGCCATCGGGGTATTCACGGGCGTGTTCGTTGCAGCGCCATACAGTGGTGCACATCTCAATCCGGCCGTGACCCTTGCACTGGTATTGGCCGATAAATTTCCGGCCTCCGAAATGCCAGCCTATATCCTTGCTCAAATGCTCGGGGCAATGATAGGTGCGCTGATCGTATGGCTTGCCTACCGCAAACATTTTGAAGCTACAGCAGATGCGGATGCCAAACTGGGCGTATTCTGTACTGCACCGAATATCCGTAGCTACTTCGGGTTT
>JAKAMP010000279.1 GCA_021812865.1 Bacteroidota bacterium
ATCTAATATGTTCCAGTTCTTCTTCGGGAATGCCAATTCCCCAGTCGGTAACGTTGGCTATTACTGCAGTGTCATTGAAATCGATCTGCACTTTTGCTTTCTTATCGTCTGAATATTTACAGGCATTATCGATGATATTACTAAACATCAACCCTAGCAGGCGTTCGCTTCCAATGCACTGGATTTGACTGTCCGATTCAGGATCCCTGGCAAATTCAAGCAAGATATTGTAATAGGGTTTTCTGCGCTTGAATTCTTCTATTATGGAAAACAAAAGGTCGTCAATTCCCACCGGTTTCATTTCAACTTTACGGGAGTCCAGGTTAGCTTCTGCCAGTTCGAGAAAGCCGTTGATGATGTTGGCCATCTGGTTCGTATCCTCATATACCGATTCAAGCAATGATTTATATTCTTCCTTGCTGCGGTCCTTATTGAGGGCCACTTCAACCTGTCCGAGAACCGAAGTTACCGGGGTACGAAGCTCATGTGAAGCATTGGCAATGAAGGATTTCTCCGTTTCAAATGCACTGGATATCCTGTCGAGTAAAATATTGAAGGATTTGGAAAGCTGTGAAATCTCATCCGATCCGCTCACCGTAAGGCGTCTTTTCAGTTCACCGGGTTCTATTGCTTCCACTTCTTTGATGATCTGCCGGAAGGGCCGAAGCGACCAAACTGCATTGTAAAATCCAAACCCGGCTATGATCAGAAGGCTCAGAAATATTACCCATAACAGGATACGCAGAAGATTCATGAACTCGGTAATGCCCTGGTTATCGTACCCCGAAGCAATTACGGTGAATTGCTTCCCTTTGTACAGATATGGATAATCAATGGAACTCCTTCCCAGGGTTAAAAAATCGACCACCGGATGCCGCATTTTTCTGCTCCTGTAATAGTCTAAACCCTTGTCCTGATCGGCATTGCTGTAATATAATCTATTGTTTTCATCATATACCAGCAAATGAAACTGACTCATAGAGGTAACGATATTCCTGTCGATGAGACGGAGCATGGAACTGTCGATCCGGTTTTCTTCAAAAAGCAAATTGACAGAGCTTGCAGCCCTGTTGCGCAAGCGGTTCACAAAATCATGCTGGCGGAATTTTACATACAAGGCCAATACCAGCAGTGAAAACAGCAGCAGCAGAATAAAGGACAATGAAGAGTAGTTCAGTATCAGTTTTGTTCTGATTTTCATCTTAACCCGGATTATCAGTTAGAACGTATCCAAGGCCCACCCGAGTATGTATCAGCTTGGTTTCAAAACCTGTATCCAGTTTTTTCCTGAGAAAATTGATGTACACATCGATCACATTGGTACCGGTATCAAAGTTAATTCCCCATACATTTTCACTGATTATCAGCCGGTCAAGAACTTTATCCTTGTTCAGCGCCATGAATTCGAGCAACTGGTATTCCTTGGCCCGAAGGTTAATGTTTTTTCCTGCCCTCATGACTTTTTTCTCATTCAGGTAAATCTCAAGATCGGCGATCCTGACAACTTCTGCCGCTGGCTTGTCCCCGCTGCTTCTCTTCAGCAATGCCCTGATGCGAAGTACCAGTTCCTTCACCTCAAACGGTTTCAACAGGTAATCATCGGCCCCGGCCTCGAATCCCTGGACTTTTTCTTCAATACCACCAAGGGCTGTAAGCATGAGAATGGGTACTTTAGGATGTTTATCCCTGATGATCCTGCACAGCTGAAAGCCATTGATATGAGGCAGATTCAGATCCAGTACGATGAGCTTATAACTGTTTGAAAGGGACATGGCTTTTCCTATCAGCCCATCATAGGCTACATCCGTTGCATAACCATTTTCTTCCAGCCCTTTCTGAATGAATGCAGCCACCTTAGGTTCATCTTCAACGACAAGTATTTTGGATGCTTCCATGAATCTGATATTTTCCGTTTTAATGTTCGTACTTTGTCATCCAATGATACCTCGCAGGCTGCCAGCTAAGTTACAACATCTCATGCTGCTTGCAAGGGAAAGAGATCATCTTCCGGTTCAGGAATGTTGGCCGGATCGCACCACCCATACTATGGCAAAAAATATTCCTGCTGATCATTGAAGTAAAGTTAACATCGAGAGGATAAACATCCATGAAACCTCAATTAATTGCAAATTAAAAAGCGGTTAAAAGGGTTTCCTCAATAATTATACAATATAGTCGTGGCTTTCCCGTGACAAATGGACATTACAGAACTGCAAGATACGTCAATACATACAATGAAAGGTTCCTCAGGTGCAGGGCTAAGCTGGAAGATACTTCGCTTTCCTTTATGGTTTGATGAATTTCGACAGCTTTTTTTCCTTGGATAACAGCATGGCCGAATTGATAAGGGCCAGGTGAGAGTATGCCTGTGGGAAATTGCCCATCAACCGTTTGGTTTCAAAATCCATATCCTCGCTGAAGAGACCAAGATGGTTGGCGTGGCTAAGCAGATCATTGAATATTTTGGCAGCTTCGTCCCTTTGCCCTATTTTCACCAGGGCATCAATCATCCAGAATGTACAGATGATGAATGAAGACTTCGGGGTTCCGTAATCGTCATGGTTCCTGTATCTGAACATCAGTCCCTTGTGAAAAAGTCTCTTTTTGATGGCCATAACCGTTTTGATGTATTTTTCATCTTCCGCTTCAATAAACCCGTAACTTTCCATCAGAAGAAGTGAGGAATCGAGCTCCAGGTTGCAGTATGTCTGTGAAAACGACTGAATCTCCTCCTTCCAGCCCTGGGTGAACACTTCATTTTTGATTTTGTCGGCTACCTGGGTCCACATTTTTACATAATTCTGTCTTTCCAGGAGTTTCGCGATTTTGATGGCCCGGTCTAACGCGACCCAACACATTACCTTTGAAAAGACGAAGTGTTTTTCTTCGGTTCTTATTTCCCAGATTCCCTTGTCAGGCTTCTCCCATTCGCTCGTTACATTTCTTACCATATTTCTCACAATTTCCCACATATCCTCAATTTCATCAAGGGTGCCGGGGAAATAGGTATAATACTGAAAAATAACATTTAGCAGGTAACCAAACACATCGTTCTGGCGCTGGGAATATGCGGCATTTCCAATTCTTACCGGACCGGAACGTTCATAGCCCGCAAGGTGGGTTAGAATAGTTTCTGTAAGTTCCCGTTCTCCCCTTATGCCATACATGATCTGGAACTTGTCGTGCTTGGTATTGAGAATTCCCTTGATATAGTTAATAAAGCGACGGGCTCCTTTGAAATGGCCCATTTTCAGCAGAGTGTCGATAGACATGGAGGCATCCCGCAGCCAGCAGAACCTGTAATCCCAGTTTCTTTCTTCACCAATCACTTCTGGTAGGCTTGTGGTGATGGCCGCCAATACTGCCCCGGTAGGCTGAAACGACATCAGTTTAAGCACAAGCATGCTCCGGGTAATTTCGTCTTGATAGACCTGGTATTTTTTTGAACGGTTGGTCCAGTTAAGCCAATATACTTTGGTACGCTGATATTCGAGATATATCCTTTGGATGTCGATATCGATAAGTTTCTGATTGTACGAAACCAGCAAGAATTGGTGGCTGGTAAGGACAAGTTCCTTGCCTTCAAGGATATCGCTGTTATGGAGGCTTGTGTACAAATAAATGCAGTCATTTGCATTGGTACAGGAGACTGTCCGGATATAGGTATCTTCAAGGTAATGCGAAACGCAGTCTGTTGCATAATTCAGCCGAGGATCGTAATGTACCCTGAAACGTGGTTTTCCGGAAAGATGGCGGAGGTAACGGATAATCTCTGGTGGGGCAAAATATTCGTTTTCACTCGTTTTGTACCGGGGCATGAAATCGATCAGTTCGAAAGCGCCTTCTTCCGAGCGGAATTCCGTACAAAGAATATTGGTATTTTGGATATAACGTTGGCTGATTGTATACGAGAAACCCACTGATATGGAGAAAGAACCACCCTGTTCATTATCCAGAAGCCTGGCGAATATGGAGGATGAATCAAAATCGGGTAGACACATCCAATCCATGCTTCCCTTATCCGAAATCAGTGCGGCACTCCTGCAGTTGCCAATCACTCCGTAATTCAGGTTATCCATAGACGACTGCTTTCATTCCTTACCAAAATTAAGGCAAATGAAAAGCATTTGGATAGGTCGATGAAAATTTATTTTCTTACCAGGTAAAATAAAAAAAGCCTCTGAGAGAGGCTGTTTTACACCCTGTTTTAAGGTTGCCTGAAGTTCAATCCACCGAAAACTGTATTGGATTCTATGACCAGCGCCGGTTTTTCCATCCTTGCGGAGTCGCTTTCATATTTCAGGTCTCCGAAAGCCGATGTATTTCCATCGGGAGCCTTGGTTCCGCCAAAGGCTGTATTGGCTTTTAGTCTAACAGGGAGACTGTCATTCAGGCTAATCTCTGTTCCTCCGAAAATGGTGTTGATCCTGATATGAAAGGACTGGCTGTCGGGCAGATGAAAGTCCTTCAGGTCAAAATGTGCGGAGCCGAAGATCACATTGTATTCTTTGCCGTTTTCAATCTGAGTGATGCGTCTTTCCCCAAACACAACCGTATTTTGGTCTCCTACATCGTGAAACAGATGAAAACTGTCTCCCAGGATAATCCTCAGACCGAAATAGATCAGTACCAGGGCCACGAGAATCTTGAATACGGGGAAATCAACATTGAATACAATCTTTATGATGAGGCTCAATCCCAACAGGATTAAAATGATTCCTCCAATGATTGCTACATTCATTTTCATATTTTTTAAAATTAATTTTCATGAAGCAAATATATGT
>JAKAMP010000280.1 GCA_021812865.1 Bacteroidota bacterium
CGCGATGCGGTGGAAGCCGTGCAGGATTGCAGCGACCTATCCGGGCACGAGCTCTTAGCTCGCGTTCGGATAGCTCTCTACAAGTGTTGCGGTAACAATGAATCGTTGACGAGCTGCATAACATGATTGTATTTCTGCCTGCTTGCCTTATCCCACGTGGATATTCTGTTTCTGAGCGCTTGATCGATTCCCGGAATTTTTTCCTCCTGCAGCGCCCGGAGACCGGTTCGTTCACTCCGGAAAGAATATTTTTCGGAAAGCACCCAGTTCCGGGTAAGCATTCTTGTATCATACACTGCATTATACAGGTCGCCCAGAAGGTCAATCGCAGGGACCATGGATTCATTCACCTGGTGTTCCGTTTCCTGGTTGGTACGCAGCGAACGGTTGGCAAAGAATATATAGATCAGCATGGCCAGGATGAGCAGGCCAAAACCTATCCAGATTCTCTGGGCGATGGTTAATCTGAACCTTTGCATAATTTCAGTATTTCGTTTTGCTTTCCGGATTTCCCGATAAAATTAATGAAATATTTTTGCCTTCATACCCTTACTGGCAGGTTCATTCTACTCCCGGGCCTTCACTGCATTCTTCAGCTTCTCAAGAGCGCCGGCCAATACTGATCTTGGGCAGGCTATGTTCATTCGCATGTAACCAGCTCCTCCAGGTCCGAAAACACTTCCTTCGTTCAGGCCAATCCCCGCTTTGAAAACAAGAAAGTCTTTCAGTTGCTGCGGTTCCATTCCCAGGCTACGGAAATCAAGCCATACCATGTAAGTGGCTTGCGGCTTTATCACCTTTATCTGTGGAATTTGTCCGCTGATAAATGATTCAAGGTACGCCAGGTTGCCTTCCAGGTAGACCATCAGTTCATCTACCCATTGATCCCCTTCCCGGTATGCAGCTTCAGAAGCTACTGCACCGAATATATTTCCGTTGGATACGTGCAGATCGTCGATTACCCTGGAAAATTTCTTTCTCAGTTCAACATTGGGAATGATAAGGCTTGAAGTGGATAGCCCAGCCAGATTGAAGGTTTTGCTCGGCGCTATGCAGGTGACTGTGATCTGCGCAATATCTTCTCCAAGGGAAGCCGTGGGCATATGCCTTGATCCCCTGTACACCAGGTCGAGGTGTATCTCATCGGAAAGAATGAGAATATTATGCCTTAAGCATATCTTACCAAGTTGCCTGAGTTCCTCAGCGGTCCATACCCTTCCCACCGGGTTGTGAGGACTGCTGATAATCAGCATTTTTGTGGAAGAATCAATTACAGATTCCAGATGTTCAAAATCTATCCGGTAACCTCCAGCAATAAATTCCAGAGGATTATAAACCAATTGTCTTCCATGGTTGCTGATGGCTGAAAAAAACGGGAAATAAACAGGCGGTTGTACAATGACTTTATCTCCCGGCTGGGTATAGGCCAGAACGCACATGTTCAATGCAGGTACGATTCCCGGACTGAAAACGATCCAGTCTTTTTCGATTTTCCAGCCATGCCTTCTTTGCATCCACCCGATAATGCTCTGGTAATACCCTTCAGATTTCAGGAAATACCCAAACAGCTCATGTTCTGCCCTTTTCCGGATGGCCGCTGTAACAAACGGAGGCGTCCGGAAATCCATGTCGGCCACCCACATGGGAATAACTTCCGCCGATCCGAATACATTTGCCCGAGCATCATATTTCACACAATTCGTTCCCGCACGTTCAATCACCTCGTCAAAACGATATGGCATATTTCTGCATATTGAAGATTAATCCCCTGAGAAGAATTTTTCCTTTCCCGGGTAATAAAATTCTTTCCTGGCTTTTTCTTCAGGAAGAACAAAATATTCGCAAGTACCCTCCGAACAAAGAGTATTGTTCCCGTCATACAGAGCAACCGATAGGGTGGCGATCCGCTTTTCAACTTTCATGATCCTGGCCTTCAGAAGAATATCTCCTCCGGTTACCAAAACCGGCTTACGGTATTTTAGATCGATATGGTAAGTAACCCCATTGGTTCCGAGCTTTACCGATACCGTCCATCCGGCAAGCTCGTCCATCAGTGTGGCTTGTATTCCTCCGTGCAGCATATTCTTATAGCCCTGGTAATAGCCCCGGGGCGTCCACCGGCAGCATACTTCTTCTCCCTCTTCATAAAAATTCATCTGAAGTCCCATCTGGTTATCAGGGCAGCAACCAAAGCAATGGTAACCTTCAATGGATATGTAGGGATTGGTAATCTTTCTCATGGAATCCGTATAATGAATGAGAAAACCTGTACAAGAATCTCAGTAGGTCTGGTAAACAAATTTATTCAGCACCTTATACTTATAAGAGGCGTAAAAACAATCAGTCGAAATGAGTTTGCCCGAATGATCGTAAGTGTACTTCTTGTAGGATTGATCAGCATTCGGAGTGGTACGCCAGAACTCACCGGTAAGAAGACCATTGTTTGTATATGAATAACTCTGCTTGAGATACCTGGGATTCTCGGTCTCTTCAGAATACACGTCACTGACATTGCCCAGATTATCATAGCTGTAGAAAGTCTTGCTCCACCGCTTATTCTGCGTGACCTTGTCCACCTGCACAAGGTTGCCCCTGCTGTCGTAATTGTTAACGGTATGTTCTATTTCCTTCCTGTCCTTATCGAGTTTTGATTCCTCGATTACCCGGCCGTTCGTATCTTTCCGGCTAACCAGTGTATATAAAAGATTTCCATTCCCATCGCTCACCCTGACTTCCATTTTATCACCGTTATAACTGAAATCTCTTGTTTCATCGGGTCGCTTGCCAATATAGTACTGAATTTTTAATAACCTGCCTGCACCATCGTAAGTATAGCGGTTGGTGAAGTTTTCCGTTCCGTTATATCCATTCTCGGTCAATTTGTTTCCTTTTGAATCATAAACGGTACCCACCCTAAACAGGATGCTGATTTTGTTACCCAGGTATTTCACCATGTCCGTTCTCAATCCTCTCGCATTGTATGTATACCGTGTAATGTACAGAACAGCGCTATCCGATTTGTAATTGATCACCTCCTGGGCCCTGCCTTCCCTGTCAAAAGTAACCCGGGAGCTGCATATGCCTTTGATGGAAAGCCTGTCGCCAACATATTTATAATCCCACTGTTCCCGGGTATGAATCCTAAGTGATTTCATCAGAGCTCGGTCCTTGTCGGAAAAATCGGTTTGGGCCTGGATACCTAAGGAGAAGAGAAGAAAACAAATGAAAAATACTGTTCTGATCATTTCTTTCTTTTAATATTTGGAATCTGCATGTTGCAAAGGTAATATAAATTTTAAGCTGAAATAACGGGTAACGGTGATTTAGCTCAAACTCCCCTTTCTGTTTAAGATTGCTGTAATTTCACTATCTTAACAGGGAATTTATTCACCGAGGAAAATGGACAAAATGCCGTTATTCGCGATGCATGATCCGTGGCTGCAGCCTTTTGCAGAAGTGATCAGTCACAGGCTGAACCATGCCGCCCGGAAGGAAGCCGAACTGACCGGTAAAAGTCAAAGCCTGAAAGATTTTGCCCTGGGACACCTGTTTTTCGGTCTGCATCATACCCGGGATGGCTGGCTATTCCGTGAATGGGCCCCGAATGCTACAGCTGTTTTTCTCACAGGCACTTTCAATAACTGGCAAAAAGAGGACCCCCGTTACGCCCTCGAACGGATTTCCAGTGAAGGAATCTGGGAAATCAAACTGGAACCCGGCAGCCTTCATCACGGAGATCTCTTCAAACTCATTATGCATTGGGTAGGTGGCTCGGGAGAAAGAATTCCTGCCTGGTGCCGCCGGGTGGTACAGGATGAAAAGACAAAGATTTTCAACGCCCAGGTTTGGGAACCCTCCGAACCTTATAAATGGAGATATCCTGACTTTATAGTACCATCCGATCCTCCGCTCATTTATGAAGCCCATATCGGGATGGCTACTGAAGAACATAAAGTGGGTTCATTCAATGAATTCAGGCAGAATATACTGCCCCGGGTTATCCGGGGAGGCTACAACACCCTTCAGCTGATGGCTATCCAGGAGCATCCCTATTATGGATCATTCGGTTATCATGTATCCAGCCTGTTTGCTGCCTCATCCCGTTTTGGAACTCCCGAAGACCTCAAGGCGCTTATCGATGAAGCCCACGGGGCCGGTATCGCGGTGATCATGGACCTGGTGCATTCGCATGCTGTAAAAAATGAAACCGAAGGACTGGGTCGTTTTGACGGTACTCCATTCCAGTACTTTCATGAGGGTCTGCGACGGGAACATGTGGCCTGGGATTCCCTTTGTTACAATTACGGAAAAAATGAAGTGCTCCACCTGCTCTTGTCAAACTGTGCATTCTGGCTGGGGGAATATTATTTTGACGGATTCCGCATGGATGGGATCACCAGTATGCTCTATCTCGATCACGGCCTGTCGAAGAATTTTACCAGCCTCGATATGTATTTTGACGGGAACAGCGATGAGGACGCCATTGTTTACCTGATGTTAGCCAATCAACTGGTGCATGAAATCCGTTCCGATGCCATTACCATTGCTGAAGATATGAGTGGAATGCCCGGTCTGGCCACACCCCAAAAGGAAGGCGGCTATGGATTCAATTATCGACTGGCCATGGGTGTTCCCGATTTCTGGATAAAGCTGATCAAGGAATTCCCCGATGAAAAATGGAATGTGAACAGCATGTATTATGAGCTTACCAACCGCCGGGCCGATGAAAGGGCTATAGGGTATTGCGAGTCGCACGATCAGGCCCTGGTAGGCGACCAGAC
>JAKAMP010000281.1 GCA_021812865.1 Bacteroidota bacterium
GCTGAGCTCAAAACGAATATTGAATATCCTGCTTTTGGGTTTGTCGATCTCTGGTGTGAAGGCACAGCAGCCTGCCTTGAAAATGAATCTCCGTCAGGGCGACAACTACAGGCTGGTGATCACCAGCAACCAGTCGGTACAGCAAACCATGATGGGAAATCTACAGAAAACCAGAAGCTATATTGTCAGCGGTTGTCTGTTCCATGTAAAAAGACAGACTCCCGAAAGCGTGACACTCGCAATGCACTATGACAGCATTTTTCTGAAAATGGAGATGCCAGATGGTGTCATTGAGGGATCGACAACCGATACAACGCGGAAAAATGCGCTGCTTTCGGGTACTCTGCGTGAAATACTGAAAAGCACCCTGAACATTCAGATCAACGCTACAGGGGAGATTACCTCGATTACCGGCCTGGATACCACATTCCTTTCGGGCATGGACAAATATACTGCAATTCCGGCCCAGGTCCGCACCATGCTGAAATCGGCCCTCACTGAAAAATTCGGAACGGAAACCCTCGGTTATCGCCTTCAGGAAATTTTCGGACTTTTCCCTGAAAAATCGGTGAAGGCTGGGGGACACTGGCACACGGAGAGTTTTCTCGATTATGAGGCCCCGGCTAGGGTGCAAAATACCTGGACCCTGCTGAGCCAGAATCAGAATGTCAACGCACTCTCGCTTGAAGGGAAAATTTCACCACCGGCACAAAATGGCTTTTTCCCGATCAATGGCATCCCCATGAAATATGTGCTCAATGGTACACGTAAGGGCAACTTTGAACTGGATAGGGCAAGCGGCTGGGTCAGAAATGGGCAGATCAGCCAGTCCGTCTCAGGAACAGTATACCTGAGGGAAGGCATTTCATGGCCTATCCTCATTGAAACCACATTCTTTTACCGGGGAGAAAAACTGAAGGAGGCGAAAAATGATTGAAATCAGGCTGCCGGTTTTGGTTCTCAAACAATTCGGTGACCGGTTTGTTCGTTACAAGTTGGATTTGCCCATAAATATGAACCATATTTCTGATTCCTTCCGTATATGAAAAAATTCATTCAAAAGCTGAAAGGCAATATTTACCTGGTTTTTATCTACCGCATCCTTCTCCTGTATGTTCTGTACTCTCTTACCCGGCTCGTGTTTTTCATTTATAATTACGGGCATTTCACCGACATGAACTTTGTTGGCATTCTGAAGGCATTGAAGGGTGGGTTACTCTTCGATACTTCAGCCCTGGCATACATCAATATACTATATACCGTATTGTATTTCGTTCCTTTTCGTTTCAGGCATCACCGGTATTATCAGAACGCGTTGATGGTGATATTTATCGTGACCAACCTGGCTGCGCATGCCATCAACTGTGCCGATATACCCTACTATCCTTTTGTGTTGCAGCGGACCACCATCGACATCATCGGCGAATTCAGCAATGAGAAAAACCTGGTAGCGCTATTTTTCAAGTTTCTGGTCGACTTCTGGCCTGTATCCCTATACTGGCTTGTTTCATCATTCCTGCTGGTTTTTTTCTACAGGAAGGTGAAAGTGGAAAAGGCAAAGATGAAATCGGGCCTGCTGTACTTTGCGACCGGACTGGCAGCTTTTGCCGTTATAGCCGGGCTTTCGGTTGCAGCAGCCCGAGGAGGATTCAGGCACAGTACACGACCCATTACCATGAGTAATGCGGGAGCATATGTTAAAAAGCCCGACCAGATGGCCATTGTTCTCAATACGCCTTTTACCCTCATGCATTCATACGAGATCAGGGGATACAAAAGGGAAACATATTTTTCTTCAGAAACCGAGCTGGATAAAATATACACTCCCGTTCATCTTCCTTCATCTAACCCTCAGAAAAAGGAGAATGTGGTCATCTTCATCATAGAAAGCCTCAATAAGGAATTTGTAGGTAGCCTGGTGCCCGATCTCAACGGAGGCAAATACCAGGGATATACACCTTTTCTCGATTCACTCATCCGGCACAGTCTTACCTTCAGGCATTCTTATGCCAACGGGAGGAAATCGATCGATGCCCTCTCATCGGTACTTACAAGCATTCCGCGTGTGGAAATGCCTTTCGTGCTCACCCCTTATTATCGCAATAAGCTGAACAGCCTGCCCAGCCTCCTGAAAGAGATGGGCTATAAATCGGCCTTCTTCCATGGAGCGCCCAACGGATCCATGGGCTTTCTTGCATTCACCAACCTTGCCGGAGTGGATGAATATTATGGAAAGACTGAATACAACAACGATAAAGATTTCGATGGCATCTGGGGTATATGGGACGAACCTTTCATGCAGTATTTTGCGAATACCCTCGATACCTTCAGTCAGCCTTTTGTAGCTACCCTCTTTTCGGTGTCATCACACCACCCCTTCATTCTTCCGGAGAAATACAAAAATTCCTTCAGAAAAGGCGATTTCCCGCTCGAAACCTGCGTGGAATATACCGATTATTCGCTGAGAAGGTTTTTCGAAAATGCCTCCCGCCAGCCCTGGTTCAATAACACCCTGTTCATCATCACAGCCGATCATGTTTCGCTTAACCAGAGGGAAGAATTTAAGAACGACATCGGGTACTTTTCCATTCCCATCATCTTTTATAAACCGGGAAGCGATCTCGTTGGACTGGATACAGTGACCAACGCGGAACAGATCGACATTATGCCCACCGTGCTCGATTACCTGGGCTACAACAAGCCCTATGTGGCCTTCGGCAAAGACCTGCTCAAACGGCAGGGACCCAATTATGCCTTCAATTACCTCAATGATTCCTACCGGTTGTTTATGGACGATTACCTGCTGCTTTTCGACGGGCAGAAACCTAAAGGATTCTATCATCTCGATTCCTACCGCACCCTTGGGCCGGACCAGAAAAAATTAAATTCACCCAAAGAGCAGGAAATGGAAACCTTTCTGAAGGCCTATATTCAGCAATATGTGAACCGCATGATCGACAATAACCTCACAGTGAAACCCGCACAGTGATGCTGTGCACCAGGCCGCGACCTGGGCCGGAGAAGCTGACCATATGTAACAATTCACTTTCATGAGAACGTTTTTGCTTGCGCTGGCCCTGGTTTGTACAGCCGGAATTCAGAATGCCTTTTCACAACTTCCCCTTCGATATGAACAGAACATCGCGCCAACGTACCAGGAGGCTATCAATATGTACCGTTCCCTGGCCGGGAAGTATCCTATGTCCAGGCTCATCGTCAGTGGTTCAACCGATGTGGGCAAGCCCCTTCATCTCTTTGTGATCAGCAAATCGGGAGAATTCGACCCTGCGAAGATCCGGAAAAGCGGCAAGCTGGTTATTTTCATCAATAATGCCATCCATGCCGGTGAATGCGACGGGGTGGATGCCAGTTTGAAAATTTCCGAAGAGATTCTCCGGAATCCGGGCAAATATGCCACATTGCTTGACCACTGTGTCATTGCCATCATCCCTGTGTACAATATCGGGGGCTATCTCAACCGCAGCCCCTATAACCGGGCAAATCAGAATGGTCCTGCCGAGGAAGGCTTCAGGGGCAATGCCAGAAATCTCGATCTGAACCGCGACATGATCAAAACCGACTCCGAAAATGCACGCAGCCTGAGCCTGATCTTTCACCGCTGGAATCCCGACATTCTGGTTGATACGCATGTTTCCGACGGGGCCGATTATCCTTATGTAATGACCCTTATTCCCAGCCTGCACTCCCGGCTTCAGCCTTCCATGGCCACCTTCCTGGACAGCATCATGCTCCCGGCATTGTACGCAGATATGAGGAGCGCGGGAACAGAAATGATTCCTTACGTGGAATCCAGGGGCGATAATCCGGCAACCGGCATCGAGGGATTCGACGACCTGCCCCACTATGTGAGCGGCTATGCCACCCTGTTCAATACCTATGCCTTTGTTACCGAAGCGCATATGCTGAAACCATACAAGGACCGGGTTGTGGCAACTTACAATTTTCTGCAGGCCATATTCCGTTTCGCTGCAGGGCATCACCATCAAATTCGCGATACCCGGAAACAGGCTGTTCAGGAAGTTATAAAACGCGATTCCTTCGTGCTGGCCTGGGAGCCCGATACTTCCCGCTATGATGAAATCATGTTCAGGGGATACACTGCCCGGTATAAACCCAGCAAGGTTAGCGGACTGCCCCGCCTGTACTATGATCACAGTTCTCCCTGGGAAAAGAAGATAAGATACTACAACTATTTCAAACCTTCGATGGTAGTGAAAAAGCCTGAATACTACATTATACCCCAGGCCTGGAAAGAGGTTACAGAAAGACTCGCGGCCAATGGCATTCAATTTACGCGCCTGGAGAAGGACACCAGCCTCACGGTGGATGTATATTATATTCAATCCTATAGAACCGGATCAGCCCCTTATAATGGACGCTATATGCACACCCGGGTAACCACCAGGAGCGAACGTCAGACTATCCCGTTTTACAAGGGCGATTATCTTGTGAAAACCAACCAGTCAGGCAATAACTATATTCTTCAGGTGCTGGAACCCTCCGGGCCGGATTCTTTTTTTGCCTGGGGCTTCTTCGATTCAGTGCTTTCCCGGAAAGAATATTTCTCATCCTATGTTTTCGAAGACACTGCGGAGAAGTTGCTCCAGCAATCGCCTGAGCTTCAGAAACAACTCGATGAAAGAAGGGCGCAGGACAGCCTGTTCCGGAATAATGCCTATATGCAGCTGAACTTTATTTACGAACATTCGCCCTGGGCTGAGAAAACGTATAACCGGTATCCTGTATTCCGTTTGAACTG
>JAKAMP010000282.1 GCA_021812865.1 Bacteroidota bacterium
AAGAGCGGGGATGATTTCCGGAGGCACAATGGCAAATATTCCGTTTGCCTGGACCTTCAGTGTGATTTTGATCTGCGGTATCTTTTCAACTTCCGAAGCCAGGAGTCTCGCCATGGCATTTGCATGCTGAGCGCTTTTTCTCCAAAGGTCATTTTCAAGATATGCATTGAACTGGGCTGAAATGTAACGCATTTTAGAAGCCAGCTGCATGCCCTGTTTGCGAATATATTTGAAATTATCTGCGAGGCGCCTGTTAAAAAAAATGACCGCTTCACCGAACATTAATCCGTTTTTGGTTCCACCGAAAGAAAGAATGTCCACCCCTGTTCTGGCAGTAAAATCGGCAAATCCGAGTTCCAGCGCAACAGCGGCATTGGCGATCCGTGCGCCATCCATATGAAGAAACATCTTGTTTTTGTGTGCATAGTCCGCAATTTCCCTGATTTCCATTGGCGTATATAGCGTTCCCATCTCCGTTGCCTGGGTGATGGAAATAACCCGGGGCTGAACATGATGTTCGAAGCCAATACCATGCATATGTTTGCTGATCCCTTCGATCGTAAGTTTCCCGTCGGCTGTGGGAACAGTGAGTAGTTTGCAGCCAGTGAATTTTTCAGGGGCGCCGCACTCATCGGTCTGAATGTGGGCAGTATCTGCGCAGATTACCGCCTGGTATGAATCCAGCACGGATGACAGGCCCAGAACATTTGCCCCGGTACCATTATAAACAAAAAACACTTCCACATCCCCACCGAAAATCCGTTTCAGTTTATTTCCGGCGGCTTCGGTATACGGGTCATCACCGTATGCAATCACATGCCCCTGGTTTGCATTTTTCAGGGCATCGATCACTTCGGGATGTACTCCCGCATTGTTATCACTGGCAAAGGAACGGCTATTCATTATTGGATATATTTAAATGATTGAACATAAAATACATACGACGCAAACTATGGGAAGCAGGACTTCCCGAAAGAGGTATTCAAATCCCATTCAAATATATTATATTCTGTTATCAAGCGTATTCTGCACTGCTTAAAATACCATTTTAGTTTTTCATCCCATAGGCACAAAGCATATATTAAATTTGACCGATAATTCCTGGTTAAGACGATTCATTTTATGAAAAACGCCTGATTTTTATTATATTAACACTCATTTTGTTTTGTTCAGGTGAAGAAGTAAAGCAAAGAAAATGATACTGCCCAGGGTATACGTAGCATTGGCGATCATTGTAATTGCACTGATCTTTATATTGATCTATTTTTCAGGAAAAAAGAGGCGCAGCCGGAAGCTCTCGCCCATGGCCGGCATTGCCTTTGCATTCATTGTGGCAGGAATTGTATTTGGAGAGGATCAGTTGCTTGGATACAGCCTGATAGGCGCAGGCGTTGTGCTTGCTTTTTGGGATATCTGGAATAAAGGCCAAAAGAAAGAAGAAGAATAAACTAAGTAATTGTTTGTTGATTGGCCAACCCAAACTGCTAATTCTGAAATTAAAGCGAACGGGTAGCGCCAGTGTTGGATCGTAAGGTTTTAATAACCAGGGAAGATGAAAAGAAAATTCCCTATTGCGAATCCTGCCAGGTTTTAAAACTGACCTGTTTCTCATTTTTCAGTCCGGAGGACCTTGCCGAACTAAAACAGGCATCTGCCTGTGCTTGATATGAATGAGATTGTGGGTGTGATCACCATCCGCGATACGATGAATGCGATCATCAGAGATCAGCGGTATACCATAAAAGACCTGGAGAATTATATCCTTGGCGGCGGATACGGCACGGATGCCAATCAACAATAGGTTTTGCTTAAAATTCGGAGGTAAAGTAAAAATTTATCGACGGGAATTTTTCCCTTGCCATATCCAGTGAATAGGATGATTCGGCGAGAAATACCTCCCGGCCATCCTTGTCAGTGGCCAGGTACTGGAACTTTCTTTTCCTGAATTCATCCAGTTCCTCTTTATTGTCTCCCACGATCCAGCAGGCCTTATACATATTGAGAGGTTCATACCGGCATGAGGCGCCATATTCATGCAGCAGCCTGAACTGAATCACTTCAAACTGAAGTTGGCCTACGGTACCGATCACTTTGCGGCCGTTGGCTTTAAGGGTGAACAGCTGTGCCACGCCTTCGTCCATCAGCTGGTCAATACCCTTTGCCAGCTGTTTATATTTCATAGGATCGGCATTTTCAACATAGCGGAATAATTCCGGTGAGAAACTTGGAATGCCCTTATACTGTAGCGTTTCACCGTCCGTTAGGGTATCGCCAATCTTGAAATTACCCGAATCGTAGAGGCCAATCACGTCGCCAGCCCAGGCTTCATCGATGACGGATTTTTTATTGGCCATGAAGGCAGTGGGGCTTGAAAATTTAAAGTCCTTGCCGAGGCGGACGTGATGATAGTTGGTGTTCCTTTCAAACTGGCCCGATACGATCCTAAGAAATGCAATGCGGTCGCGGTGGTTTGGATCGATGTTGGCATGAATCTTAAAAACGAAGCCACTGAATTTACTTTCTTCAGGACATACTCTTCTCTGAACCGATTCATAGCAGCGGGGCACCGGTGCGATCTGAATGAAGCAGTCGAGCAACTCCTTGACGCCGAAATTATTGAGTGCACTTCCGAAAAACACAGGAGCGATGAGGGCTTCGAGATAATCCTCCTGGTGGAATGAAGGATAAACCCCGTCAATCAATTCCAAGTCTTCACGAAGGCGGGCTGCTGATTTTTCACCGATATGCTGTTCCAGTACTTTTGAATGAATGTCTTTCAGTTCAATGGTGTCCTGCACCCTTTGTTTATCGATTGAGGCAAAGAGGTTTAGTTTTTCTTCAAAAATGTTGTAGACTCCCTGGAAGGTATCGCCCATGCCTATGGGCCAACTGAGGGGACGGACGTGAATGCTGAGTTCTTTTTCAATTTCGTCGAGCAGGTCGAAAGGATCTTTGGCCGGCCTGTCCATTTTATTGATAAAAACGATCACCGGGGTGTTTCTCATCCGGCAAACATTCATCAGTCGCCTGGTCTGCGTTTCGACTCCCTTTGCCGCATCGATCACGATAATTACGCTATCGACCGCTGTGAGGGTGCGATAGGTATCTTCGGCAAAATCTTCATGACCCGGCGTATCGAGGATATTGATCTTGGTGTTGCTATATTCAAAGCCCATTACCGAAGTGGCGACAGATATGCCTCTCTGCCGCTCGATTTCCATGAAATCAGAGGTAGCCGTCTTCCTGATCTTGTTTGATTTGACCGCACCCGCCACCTGGATGGCTCCGCCGAACAGAAGCAGTTTCTCGGTAAGCGTTGTTTTACCGGCATCAGGGTGACTGATGATGGCAAAGGTCCGGCGTCGCTTTATCTCTTCTGTAAAACTCATTATTCCTGAAATTTAAAAGGTGCAAATATAATGGATTTTGATTCACCGGGCAATGTGTAGAATCATGTATGGACAGGACAGGCCCCCCTGCAAAATACCCTTAACCACCATACGAGCTATAAAACATGCGCGAAATGCGGGATTACCTTCTTACAAAAGTGAAATATGTGCTACTTTTATACGTTGATTAAGAAAAACATATGAAAGGATTAAGACGACATATACTGGTGGCCGTTGATTTCCATGAAACTTCGCTTACCGCGCTGGACCAGATCATTCACCTGGCTAATTTTGTGCGGGGACATATCGTTTTGCTGCACGTGATCGAGACAGGTTATTTTCTTCCCGAGGGTTTCCGTCTCAACAGGAAGCAACTCGACAAACTGCGGGTAGAAGTAACCGGGAAGCTGGAAAGCCTCGCTAACCGGTATGCAGAACATGAAGACATCGACATTACCACCCGGGTTGAAGAAGGTAAGGTTTTTGAAAAAGTGATCGAGGTTAGCCGCGACATCAAAGCCAGGACCATCGTGATCGGGAAGAATGCCAAAGACAGCAAGCATAGCGACACCCTGGGTTCCAATGCTTACAAGATACTCAATCACAGCAGCATTCCGGTTGTGTGCTATGTGCGGAAATAGAATAGGCACGGCCAATCCATGTGTAAGAATAAAATCCTGTTCCCCGGAAATCAATACGTGGTTTACCGGAGGCTTACGCTCATAAGATAGAAAAGGTAAAGGAACTTATCATGTATGATGAATTGAACTTAACTGAGATAGCCGATAAGTTGCACTGCAAAGATCAGAAGAATTAGTAATTACGCCGAATATTATCCTATTTTTAAATCAGCTACAATACTACATTCATTTGCATGACGTTCCACCGCATGTAAACCATATATTGCTATATTCATCCCGGAATTCCTTTAAATTATTTTTACCTGAGGTTTCATTAAGTAACGTTTCAATACTTTGATTAGATTCATTTCAATCGATTTTTAAAAAAAACAGGCAGTTTATTTTTCACTCCCTACACTCACATAATCTATTATATTTGCAATCATTTTCACCCCATTATGGAAAAGGAAAAGAAAGAAGGCCGTTACCAGAGGCTATATGAGCAGATTGCGGGTCTGTTAAAAAAGAGTCCCAACCAGCTGGCCCGTATGGCTACCGTGAATGCCGTGCTGCATCACAAGATGGAGTATTTTTTCTGGACGGGCTTTTACCTGCTCAACAAGGGAGAGCTTACGGTGGGTGCGTACCAGGGACCGCCGGCCTGCCAGGCGCTGGAAAAGGACAAGGGTGTATGCTGGGCTGCCATCAATGAGAACAGGGCCATTGTGGTGCATGATGTGCATGAATTTCCGGGAC
>JAKAMP010000283.1 GCA_021812865.1 Bacteroidota bacterium
AGTCAAACCCAGACAGGAGCCTATGCTCTTGTTTTAACCGAGGAAAATGGCGAGCGGAGGATACCCATTATCATAGGAGCCTTTGAGGCGCAGTCCATAGCCATTCAACTCGAAGGGCTCAAGCCTACCCGACCGCTTACCCACGATCTTTTTCTGAACTTCGCCCTGGCTTATAAAATTAACCTGCTGGAAGTGAATATTTATAAGCTGGAAGAAGGTGTATTCTATTCCAAGCTTACTTGCGATGACGGCAATTCCAGGATTACCATCGATGCCCGTACTTCCGATGCCATAGCATTGGCCTTGCGCTTTAAATGCCCCATTTATACTTCCGAAGAGATTATTTCCAGGGCCGGCATTAAACTGGACGTGGAAAAGGAAGCCAAAGCTCCTGCCACTCCAAAGAAAAACCTGCTCGAAGGGATCGATGAAAAACCGGAACCTCCTACGTCCGATGAATTCAAGAATATGGAAATGAAAGAACTGCGTGAGGTACTCGACGAGGCTGTGAAAAATGAAAACTATGAGCGCGCTTCCAAGGTAAGGGATGAAATTAACCGCAGGAAAGCCAAATGAACAGGACGGTTTTCTGTTTCATTGCATGTTTGTTTCTATATCTGCCCATTGCGAGCCTTTTCGCTTCTCCTGTGCCGGTAACCCTGGCGCAACAAAAGGCTAATGATACTGTTGTTTCATCTATAGTCCGTCAAGAACCTGTTCCCGTCCAGGCCCGTGTTTATGACTTTTCTGACCAGGCCCTTCAGCCCCGATTGAACCTTGTCGCTATTGGCAGAGGGCTATTGGGAATCTGCGTTTTCATTCTGTTAGCCTGGCTGCTGAGTACAAACCGCAGGTTGGTACCATGGAAGCTCGTTTTTACAGGACTTTCTATACAAATCATTCTGGCATTCTCGATTCTGTATTTTGAGCCGGTCAAGTGGCTGTTCGAATATACAGGCAGGGGATTCATAAAAATCATTGATTTTACAAAGGCTGGAAGCGAATTTGTGTTCGGAGGACTTGCAAGCGGAAATAGCCTTGGGGTGATCTTTGCCTTCCAGGTTCTGCCCATCATCGTGTTTTTCGGTGCACTGATGGGCTTGTTTCTTTACCTTCGCATCATTCAGCGAATCGTTTATGTGTTCGCCTGGTTATTGAGCAAATCCTTCCGATTATCGGGAGCAGAAAGCCTGGCCGTGGCCGGAACCATTTTCCTTGGACAGAGTGAAGCTCCCCTCATGATCAAAGGATATCTAGAAGACATGAACCGTTCGGAAGTGATGATGGTAATGACTGCCGGCATGTCTATGATGGCTGGCAGTGTGCTGGCTGCTTACATCAATTTTCTTGGTGGAAGTGATCCCTTCCAGCAGCTTGTTTTTGCCAAACACCTTCTTGCAGCATCGGTTATGGCAGCGCCCGGGGCGGTAGTGCTCTCGAAAATTCTGATTCCCCAGGACCAGCCTGTCAGTTTAAACATAAGCGTTCCTGAACAAAAAATTGGAAAAAATGTCTTCGACTCTCTGGCTATGGGGACCAGCGACGGCATAAAAATGGCGGTAAACGTGGCAGGTATGCTGATCGTTTTCATCGCTCTCATTGCTATGGTGAATTATCTTCTCGGCAAACTGGGACAGATCGGTCATCTGAATACACTCATCCTGGAGAATAGTCAGGGCAAATACCACGAGTTATCGCTTCAGTACCTGCTGGGATATGCCTTTGCACCCCTAGTTTGGTTAACAGGTATCTGCCATCAGGATGTCCCGCTGGCAGGACGACTATTGGGCGAGAAAATGATCCTGACTGAATTCATCGGATACCTGAGCCTTTCTAACCTAAAAGCTGCAGGAGCTTTTCTTCAGGAAAGATCAGTCATTATGGCTACCTATATCCTTTGCGGATTCGCCAATTTTGCTTCTATGGGCATACAGGTTGGAGGAACCGGAGCCATAGCGCCCCGCATACGTATTGTCCTTTCAGAAAACGCCGTTCGTGCCCTGATTGGCGGAACCCTGACCTCCCTTATCTCTGCCACCATGATCGGAATGATTTTGGGCTGACCCTTGGGTTTGACGTTATTTTTTTTTAAAATTGAAAAAGATTGTAGAAGAGATGTGATGGCTATACGCAGTACAGATAGGACTTACTGGATTGATTCGGTTGAAAACATACTGAATATCATTGAAATACCCTTGCTCATCGCTGATGAAAAGGAAAACATTCTGGGATGCAATCCTTCTTTTTTGCATATTACCGGTTACCGTAAAGATGATATCTGTGTTAAGAATGCAACCGACCTTGGCATATCAAAGAATGCTTTCCATCGTGCGCTGGCTACAAAAGAGGCCTCGGCAAAATCCCCTCTGCTTACTTTGAAGAAAGGAAAGTCGCTGCCTGGTTTTGTGGTCATGGTTGGGATGCCTCCAGAAGTGGGCAATATATTTTTAGTTTTTTTTCATGAGTCATTCACTAACGCAGAAAATCCCATTGGGATAGTGTTGGATCATACGCGGCAACCTTTCTCTAGCCTTCGGGAAGCCATTGCCATTCAGGATGATAGGGGAATTTATCTGCAGGCAAACAGGGAATATGCGCACGGGTTAGGCCATGAAAAACCTGACGATGTAGAAGGAAAATCCATGGAGGAGCTCCTCATGCCGAAAGATGCAAAGCAATTGCTTACCAGTTTGAAGAAAATGTTGGAAGATCACTCTCCCCTCCTTAAAGTGACCGAGGCATTCCAGGCCACGGGACAGTCGTCCAAACACAAGCTGATCAGTAACAAGTATCCTGTAAAACTGGCCGGAACGACTCATTCTTTACTTTTCACTATCAGCAATGAGTTGACCAGCCAGCAAAAAGAAAAACCGAATATAAATTCTCCTCTCAATCCCATGAGTCTTTTCCTGGATAACCTGAAAGATTATTTCTGGGCTATCGATGAACAATATACCATTATTGCCATCAACAGGAATATGCAGGAAAAAATGCAGGAAAGATTTGGATTCAAGGTCATACCGGGAAACCAAATCTTCGACAATCTGGAAGAATCGGTAATAAAGCCATGGCGGAAAATTTTCGAAAGGGTGCTAAAAGGCGAATCCCTCGCTGAAGAATTCAGGATGAAACTCGGGACGATTGAATTTTACCTGGAATTATCCGGGAGCCCCATGATTCTTGAAGATGGTAAGGTAGTTGGTGCGGCATTCCTGGCACAGGGTCCGGTTAATAATAAGATTATCCAGAGGGCCATCAGAGAGAGCGAAGAAAGATTCCGGCAGGTAGCCGAAAGCATGAATGATTCCATCATTATGCGATCGGGGCAGGACATCATTTACGTAAATCCTGCCTTCAGAACCATCTATGGCAGGATTCCGGGAGAGCTGATGGAACATCCTGAAAAGTATACCGAGTGGATCTACCCGAATGACAAAACAAGAATCGCCCGGATGTTCGACTGGCAGAGCCAGAACATTACCAGCTCCTTCGATGAACAGTACCGTATTCTCTTGCCCGATCAGTCTGTGAAATGGATCTGGCACAGAATATTCCCCATACGTAATGATGAAGGCCAGATATACCGGTATCTGGAACTTACATCCGACATTTCCAGGCATAAGAAATTGGAGGCCTCTCTTATGCAGCAGAAAATGCAGCAGAAAGCCATGCTCGACAATATTCCTCACCTTGCCTGGATGAAAGACCTGGAAGGCAAATTTATATCCATCAATGAGTCTTTTTCCCGGTATTATAAGATAGGCACCAATGAAGTAGTCGGTAAAACCGATTACTATTTATGGGATAAAAGCAATGCCGATTTTTTTGCCGCAACAGACAAGGAAACCATCGCTTCAGGGACGCGGCAGCTGTTTGAAGAGGTGATTGAAACCCCAAATGGCACACTATGGTCTGAAACTTTCAAAACTCCGATGTTCGATGAGAATGGCAATGTAACTGGCATCGCAGGAATATCCATTGATATTACCGATCGCAAAAGACTGGAAGAAGAACTACGCATCAGCGAGGAGAGGTTCCGCTCCCTTCTGCAATATTCTTCCGATGCCATCAATATTGTCGATTGCAACGGCATCATTACCTTTGAAAGTTCACTCGAAGGCAAGATTTCTGGTTTCAACATCACCGACCTGATCGGCTCCCCGGTGATCAGTTATGTTTTGGAGGAAGACCGTGAACTCTTCAGACGCGCCCTAGTAGAAGTGATAGCTAATCCGGGAAAGACGGTAAAACTGGAATTCCGGAGCTTAAGAAAAGATGGAAGCTATGCACATGTGGAGTCCATATTTGCGAACCAGCTTCAGAATCCACAAATTCAAGGTATTGTAATCAATTCGCGCGACATCACCGCACGTAAACTGGCCGAGCTGAAGGAGAAACGCTATCGCGAGAACCAGTCGTTCCTAAGTTGCACAGCCCTTGATTTTCTCGGCATGACGCCTGAGGAAGATATCTATAATTATATAGGTAACCGTACTCTCGAAATTGCGGGTGACGCTATTGTAGCCGTTGGAGTGTTCAATGACCAGGCAACCACTCTCCGTCCGGCAGGCATTAAAGGCATTGAACCATACAAATTGCTGGTCCAGCCTTTGCTTGATATGCTCCAGAATGAATCAGTCATACAGGTGGATGAAAAATTCCGCCATATCCTGCTTGAAAATTCCAAGCACCTGTATCAATTCCGCGGAGGACTTTACGAGGTTTTCAATTGGCAGTTTCCGCGGGAGGTTAC
>JAKAMP010000284.1 GCA_021812865.1 Bacteroidota bacterium
CAAGATTGTGGCAGCGGTGGCTGACTGTACAGGGCATGGGGTTCCGGGGGCCTTCATGAGCATGCTGGGAGTATCATTCCTGAATGAGATCGTGAACAAGGGCGATGCGATTCAGCCGGGTATGATCCTCGATCTGCTGAGGGAAACCATTATCCGGGCATTGCATCAAACCGGGAAGGAAGGGGAGAATAAGGACGGGATGGATATCTCCCTTGTGGTAATTGACCAGGCAACAGGACAAATTAATTTTGCCGGCGCGTACAACCCGCTTTACGTGGTAAGGGACGGGGAAGTGCTGGAGCTGAAGGCCGACCGCATGCCCATAGGTATTTACCAGGATAAGAATGATCTCTTCTCCACAAAAACGATGGATATTCAGAAAGGCGACACCCTTTTCATGCAGTCGGACGGCTTCGAAGACCAGTTCGGCGGCCCCGAAGGCAAGAAGCTGAAAGCCAAGGCATACAAGGAACTGCTTATTAAACTGAAAGATCTTCCTATGGCGGATATCCGCGACCAGCTCGATACTTTCATCATGGAATGGATGCATGGCTATGCACAGGTTGACGATATCCTGGTGATGGGCATACGGTTCTGATGCCTTCTGTACTTTACTCCTTCGACTGACCGACTGGGTCATTCAATAGTCAAACAGGGATCAATCCATTGTCCTGCAGTCGTAAAATCCTCTCATTGAAAAATCAAATCTGCATTCCGTCACCGGCTAATCTACGTTCCATCACATCAAAACCCTGAATCACTCGCCCGACCTGAAAACTGAGACCCGAATCCAGAGTAACCCCCGGTGTTGGTAATTTTCTGCCAACTGCTAATGGCGATGAACAGGGCCTTGACATTTCCCGGTTTTTGTCCAATGGTTATAAGAATTTCATCTCCTTAGGTAAGTTTGAAATATCCTGAAGAAAGACTTACTTTTAGGATCGAAATCCATAGGATATGAGTCTTAATAAAAGTCTGACAGCGGTTTTGCTGTTGCTGTACTTTTCTTTCTCATTGTATGCCCAGAAACCGGAAGGCGACTGGCAACAGCAACTCAATTGCGGAAAGAATGCATTTGCCTCGGCCCGTTATACACAGGCCCTCAGCTGTTTTCAGAAGGCAAGCCGGCAGGAACCGTCGGATACCGCTGCATGGATTTGGATAATGAGGTGCGGGATTCGGCTGCACAAGCCGCAGGTAGTATATGATGCCATTGATAAGCCCGGACTGAAAGCGCTGCAAACAGTGGAAGTTTATACCCTTGGTCTGCACATGGCCCGTGATATGCAGCAGGACATGGACAAAGCCTTCGTATACATGGGGAAGCTCAGGGAGATGGCGCCTGATAGCCGTTCTGTGCTGGAGGAAGAGATCACTACTTATGATCTGAACGAAGATTTTAAAAAGGCCGAAGAGCTTGACAGGGCCTATCTTTCAAAATACCCGGGAAGCTACAAACAGCTGGCTTTGCTGGTTCGCTTGCTGGCTGTGCATGACAAAAACTACCCTGAAGCCTTGTCCAGAGTGGGCGTGCTTGTAAAGAACTATCCCGACAGCCTGTATCCCAAAGAACTGGAAGCCAATATTTACCTGTTAAAAGGCGATACCCTGACTGCCCGGCAGAAGGTGGAGGAAATCCTCCGTGTTCATCCGCAGAATACGAGGGCGCTGAACAGCCTGGCCAACATATTTTATCAGCAGGGTGAGTTTAACAAGGTGATAGAAACCTGCAATGAGGTGTTGGCGATTGATACAGACAATATCGGGGCCATGCACCTGCTGGGTACCTGTTGTTACAAAAAGGGGTTGGAATTTACCCGGTCAGCCGGGCAGATGGATAACCGGGATTACCTTTCCATGGGAAGGGATGCGGAGGACAGCGCCATGTTCTATTTTTCCACCGCA
The DNA here is from genome assembly GCA_021812865.1 of Bacteroidota bacterium. GTDB lineage: Bacteria > Bacteroidota > Bacteroidia > Bacteroidales > JAAYUG01 > JAKAMP01. Next base: position 1,906 of record JAKAMP010000284.1, read on the forward strand.
AGACCTTATTTCGAAAAGCTGGCAACCCGGACTCCCGACAGGCTGGATGTTTTTGAAGGTCTGAATACCATCGATGTACAGATGGCCAATATGGAAAAGAACCAGAGAACTACGGAAAAGATTTCACCCAGGGAAAGCAGGATGTCGAAGCGGATGGCCCCTGCGCCAAACAAATCCATTCAGTATGAGATGGATTTGCCGAGTATGGAAAGCATGCTGAAACCGGAACTCTCCATACAGGGACTAAAAATCAGTTACCCGGCAGGGGATTCGGCAGGCCTTCAGAAGGGGCACACCGGGTATATTCACTTTTTTATGATCAACAATGGCACGGCCGATGCAGGAGGGGTTGAGGCCGTAATTATGCAACCCTATATCAACCCTGATTTGAATTACAGTTTCGATCTTCCTGAAACGCACCTTAAACTGGGAAGCAGGGTGGAAGTGTCCATTCCGGTTACCTACCTGGCAAACAATGTAAAAACGCCGGGCATTGAGAAATCAGGTAGTCCTGAAAACAAATTCAGGATATTTTTGCAGGATAGCCTGGGCACTTATTCATCCATGCGCGAAGTGAGCCTTTTATTGTCTGCAGGAGCGGAGGAGGCAGCGAATTCAGGCAAAACTGAGGATATTGAATTTCATCCATACAGGGGTGGAAAGAATTTTTTGCTGATCATAGCCATAGACGGTTATCTTCACTGGCCCAAACTACAGAATGCCGTGAGGGATGCAGAATCGGTGAAAGATATTTTGCTGAAGAAATACCGGTTTACTCCCGGTGATCTTTTTGAGCTGGTCAATGCAGATGCAAGCCGGGATAAGATCAGGAATGCCCTGATCAAGATTCGGCAGGAAATAACAAAGGACGATAACCTGATTATCTATTATGCCGGCCATGGCGATTATAACACCGATTACAACATGGGGGCATGGATACCTTATGATGCCAACCTGAACGCCATGCAGGATTATCTGCCCAATTCGGAGCTGATCGGGTACCTGCGGAGTCTTCCCTCGAAGCACATCATTCTGCTGGCCGATGCCTGTTTTTCCGGCTCGCTTTTTGTATCAGATGGAGAGATCTCTTACCAGGAATACAACGACAAGATACGGTCGCGGTGGGGACTGTCGTCAGGGAATATGGAATATGTATCCGACGGCACAGCCGGAGAAGGCAGCCCGTTTGCCGATTATCTGATAAAGGCATTAAAAGATAACAAAAGAGACCGGATTTCCGTATCAGAGTTAGTAGGATATGTTAAAGTAATGGTGAAGAATGTGAGCGATCAGTCCCCCGTGGGAAAACCGCTGAGGGGGGTGGGGAATGAGGGAGGCGATTATATTTTCTATACAAAATAAGCTTACCTTTGTTTTAAAACCTCTACATATGAGAACACTTACACTTCTTGTTACGGCTTTTCTCCTGTTTTCATTCCAACAGGCAAAAGAGTTCTACCATATCATCAAGGTTGATGGTACCATCGTCAATACGGCCACTGGAAAGCCAATTGCGCCGGGCGACAATATCAAACCCAACGACCAGCTGAAATTCAACAGTCCATACGCATCTGCCTTGGTGATCAGCAATACCAGGGGCAAGTTCACGCTGAAGTACCAGAGTACCGAGAGCAAGGATCTGTTCAACGACAACAAAGAATTGCTGGCGATGGCGAACACCACGGTAACTCCCATCGGCAGCCGCGGTATGTTGGCTACCAGAGGTATAGGAATAAGCGAGGTGAAGGACCTGAAATCCTATTTTGGAACAGAAAATTTCTACGTGATTGGCAAAAGTCTGTCGGTGAAGCTCAATAAAAACGCATACCCATTAAATGATAAGCAGGGAATTATTTTCGCCTATTCCCAGAATGATAAGGAACAGGCGAAGAAAATTGGCTTTTCCAATCAATATCTGAAAATAGAAGAAAGCGACCTTATTTCGGGGAAAATGATGAAGGATACAGCTGAGCCTGTGCTGAAGGACATCAAGGTCTACAAAATTGACAATGGGGGCAAAAAATCAGAAAGCCTCACCCAGATGAACCTCGTTTTTATGAACGATCAGAAACTGAAGGATGAATTTGACGTGATCATACCCTTCCTGAAGGACCAGAAACTTGAACGGTTTAAGGTAATCGATTACCTGAAAAGCTATTTTTATGATGTATATGGCCGTACCGATCCGGATGTACTTTTCATCACCATCAACAAGGAAGTGGCCAAATATTTTCCGCAGTAAGAACGAGAATGGGCTTGCTCAGGGCTTTTAGCTTTTAGCTATTGGCTGTTAGCTTAAATTTCCGTTGATGTGGATACATCCATTATTATGCTTCTTTATGTACATTGGACGATAATGGATTGAGGCTTTCCTTGTTTCGGGTTTGAGGTTTCAGGTAAAAACATAAAAAAAGCCGTCCTATGCGGGCGGCTTTTCTGTATTGTGATAGAATATCTTAAGCGAGAGCTTTAGCCATCTTAGCGAGCTTGCTTTTCAGGTTGGCAGCTTTGTTTTTGTGAATCCCGTTTTTCTTTGCCAGTTTATCGAGCATGGCGCTTACCTTGGGAAGCTGTTCCGTAGCTTCAGCCTTAGTTGTAACGCTTCTGAGGTTCTTCACTGCATTCCTGGTGGTTTTTGCAGCATACTTGTTACGCAGTCTCCTGGTTTCGCTCTGGCGAATTCTCTTCAAGGATGATTTATGGTTTGCCATTCTCTAAAAGTTTAAAACCCATTTAAAAGGGAGTACAAAAGTATATATTTTTTTGAAATCAAAAAATTCTGAGGCTATTTTTCAATTTCCACC
>JAKAMP010000285.1 GCA_021812865.1 Bacteroidota bacterium
GACCAGGGTGGACCTCTCCGCCAGGGTCGAATTTACCATGCATGCCGTTTCTCCTGCATTCATCATGCACCTCTGCCAGTCGATCTATGGCAGGACCCCTGAAGCCTGGCTGGTTCATATCCGGGGATATGAATGGGAACTCAGTGAAGGACTCACCCAAAGAGCGAGCATAAACCTTGAAGCTTCATTACAGGCAGTTCAATCAATGATTTGAGGTGGTAATTGATGGATTCTTGGAATATTTTTTCTTGGAATCAATTACCTTTGTATTTCTCAAAATCGGGAAACCTGATGAAGATTGTGCCAAAAGTTATTTTATCAGTAGTTCTGCTCGCATCTGCTGCTTCGGGATATGCACAAATGTTGCTGGATACCATGTATTTTAACAGGCAATGGCAGCAATGCAGCCGCGATTCAGCATATTACTACCGTGAAGTATTTGCCGGAACAGGGAAAAAGGTACAGTTCCAGGTGAAAGATTATTACCCTTCCGGCAAGCTGCAAATGGAAGGCACATTTCTTTCCATTCACCCGGACCGTAAGAACGGGCATTTTGTCTATTACTATTCCAACGGGAACAAGATGCAGGAAGCGGATTATCTTGAAAATGAACCTACAGGAGTATACCAGGAATGGTATGCCAATAGTAAACCTAAAATATACTCGGTAATCAAGGATGGAAACCTCGACGGTCCTTACAAAACCTGGAGTGAGAACGGAGTGCCGCAGCTTGACGTGGTTTACAGGAATGGAAACCTGAACGGGAAGTTTGTTTCTTTCTATGAGAACGGAATGCCGGTGAGGGATGACCGTTACCGAAATGGAGAACTGGTTGATAAACAATGTTATACAAGGTCTGGGAAAGATACCCTGTGGTTCCCTTACCTGCAGATGCCTCAATTTCCCGGAGGGGAGAACAAATTATCAGAATATATTGATAAAGAAATGATCTATCCTAAAGAGGCGCTTCAGATGCAGAGGGAAGGGCAGGTGACGGTTGAATTTTCCATAGAGCGCGATGGAAGGATCAGTAAGGTGTCCATCCTGAAAAGCGATAGAGAATACTTCAACAGTGAGGCCTTGCGGCTGGTAAGTTCTTTCCCGAAGTGGATTCCCGGCAGGAAGGACGGGCAGCTTGTGGAAGTGACACTGAGCCTTCCAATCCGGTTTATACTGAAAAATGAGTAAAACGTACCTGTTACATAATTATCTCAGGGGTATGATGGATCAATTAAGAAAATATTTGAGGCTGATGATCTTGCTGGCGCTTTTGGTTTCCCTCGGTGCATGCGCAGCCCATGGACGGATACACCGGAGGCCGGCTCCGGGAAGGAAGAAGCCATGCAACTGTCCCGATTTTGGCATGATCCGGCAGCCAGGCGGACAAACGCTGTATTTTTATGAAACCCATCAGGCCTAACCTATGGAAAACAAGTGGAATCTGAAAGGCATGACTGCCCTGGTAACTGGGGGAACAAGGGGAATTGGTGCAGCCATTGTGGAAGAATTTCTTCGCTTGGGGGCGCAGGTTGCCTTTGTTGCCAGGGATGATAAGCAATTGCAGCATCGACTGGATGAATGGAAGGATATAGGCTCTTCCGTTACAGGCATCCGGGCCGACATCAGTACCCATGAGGGCCGGGAACTGATGTTCGACTCAGTTTCGAAGCAGTGGAATTCCCTGGATATTCTTGTAAACAATGTAGGTACCAACATTCGTAAAAAGGCCATAGAATACAACGAAGAAGAAATTGAAAAAATATTTCACACAAACCTGTTTTCATCCTTTGCCATCTGCCGGATGTTCCATCCCATGTTGGCCAGGGCAAATGGCGCATCCGTGGTTAACATATCCTCTGTGGCTGGCATAACACATCTTCGCACGGGTACGGTATATGCCATGACCAAGGCCTCGATCAACCAGTTATCGCGCAACCTCGCTGCCGAATGGGCTATGGATAAGATCCGCGTCAATGCCATTGTTCCATGGTATATCGATACCCCCCTGGCTCAAACAGTGCTTGGAAATCCGGAATACCTGAAAGAAGTGCTTGACCGGACACCCATGAAAAGGATAGGCACGCCTTCTGAAGTAGCCTCTGCGGTAGCATTTCTGTGTATGCCGGCCTCTTCCTATATTACAGGCCAGGCGCTGGCAGTAGACGGAGGATTCAGTATTTACGGCTTCTGAGTAGGAACCTGCCGTTTATTTTTATGAGTTTTTTAACATTCAGGTAACGCGTTTATCTTCAGTGATTCTGCAATCTTTTTTTTCCGATTAAACAAGACTGACGCAGAACTGCAACGCAAGTTTTTTCAGGTTGATTTGTCTGATTAACCATGAAATATGGACCATTCATCTGAAAAATACCTGCATGGATTCCGTAACCAGGTATTGACTGTCATCTCAATGCAAGCGGTATTTTTCATATTTTTACAATCTCAGGTAAATCCAGATTATTCAAAATAGGTAACGATCAGGTTCAGTCCTGACCGGCGAATCAGAAATAATTATGAAGAAATACGCCAATCATTTCATAAACCAGTTATGGGTAGGGAAAATTTCCTTATTTACGCTCCTGGCTGTTATTATTGCAGTAACCCCGGCCTGTATGAAGAAAGCAGGACCTGCAGAAAAGGGTGCCCGGCCAGGATCCCAGACTCTGGTTGTGGAAGGGGTGATTGCAAAAGTAAAACCGGTGGTACAGAACATCCAGGTGTCGGGTACACTGAAATCCTTCGAAGAAACTGTGCTCATGCCCGAAGTGGTGGGCCGCGTGGTGAGCATAAACCTTCCCGAAGGTCGTTTTGTGAAATCCGGCACCTTGCTTGTAAAACTGTTTGACGGTGACTTGCAGGCCCAATTGAACAAGTACCAGACACAATTGCAGATTGCCACCCAGACGCTGAACCGGCAGACCGAACTTCTCAAAGTGAGCGGGATCAGTCAGAGTGATTATGACCAGACTCAGCTGCAGGTGGCCTCCATCAAGAACGATATTGAACTTACCAAAGCCGAAATCAGGAAAACTGAGGTTATTGCTCCGTACGACGGTATCATCGGTCTTCGGAATATCAGCATAGGTGCACAGGTTTCTCCTTCCACTCCCCTGGCCGTGATTCGCGAACAAGACAAGCTGAAACTCGATTTCAGCGTTCCTGAAAAATATTCGCAGGTGGTTAAAGCCGGTTCGAAGGTGTTGTTTTCGGTTCAGGGAAATGATAAAAAATTTGAGGCCGTGGTAATGGCCACTGAACAGGGAATAGAGACTGCTACCAGAAACCTCAGGGCAAGGGCAGTGGTTGATGGCAAATCAAAGGATCTTATCCCGGGAGCCTTTGCCAATGTAGAGCTTACCCTGGGAGAGGATAAGAAAGCCATTATGCTACCCACCCAGTGCATTATCCCGCAGGACCAGTCGAACAAAGTTATTCTGGTAAAGCAGGGCAAGGCCAGGTTTGTGGATGTTCAGACCGGAACCCGACTGTCATCCGATATTGAAATTACCCGCGGCATCAATGAAGGCGACACCGTTGTGGTAACCGGGATTCTCTTCATCAAGCCGGGATCGGCCCTCAAACTCTCCAGGATACAAAACTAAGAAGGTATGACATTATCAGATTTGGCATTACGGAGGCCTGTAGGGTCATATGTGGCCAGCATCATCATCGTGGTTTTCGGATTGGTGGGTTTTTCCTTCCTGGGGGTTCGCATTTCTCCGGCCATTGACCCGCCTACCATAAGCGTGAACACCAGCTATGTTGGCGCCAATGCCGAGATCATTGAATCCCAGATTACCGAACCTCTCGAAAAAGCCATCAATGGAGTTGAAGGAATCAAATCGCTTTCTTCTTCCTCTTCAGTTGGAATGAGCTATATCACTGTGGAATTCAACATCGGCTCCGACCTTGAAAAAGCAGCCAATGATGTACGCGACAAAACATCCCAGGCTATGCGCAGTCTGCCCCAGGATCTCGACGCCCCGCCTGTGGTAACCAAGGCCGATGCAAACGGGGACCCGGTCATTACTATGTCGGTGCAGAGTACCACCATGGATCCCCTGGAACTTAGCGATTATGCCGAGAATGTGTTGCAGGAAAAGCTCCAAACCATCCCGGGCGTGAGTGCTGTGAATATATTTGGACAGAAACGTCCGGCCATGCGATTGTGGCTTGATCCTGACAAACTCGCAGCCTATAACCTCACGGCGCAGGATGTGAATGTCGCCCTGGACAGGGAGAATGTTGAACTGCCTGGAGGTAAGCTTCGGGGCAAGTCCACGGAACTGATTGTAAAGACCTATGGCCGGCTCCAGTCAGAGGATGATTTCAATAACATGATCATCCGGCAGACCAATGAGCAGATCGTCCGGCTGAGCGATATAGGGCGTGCCGAACTGGGGCCGGAAACCGAAGAGACCAGCGTACGCCTCAACGGAACCGATGGAATTACCCTGGCGCTGATTCCCCTGCCGGGAGCCAATACCATTGAAATTGCCAACGAATTCTATAAACGTTTTGACCAGATACAGAAAGAGATTCCTGCAGGCCTGAACCTGTATATCGGTTACGACCGCTCGAAATTTATCCGCCAGAGCGTGCACGATGTGCTCGAAACCCTTATCATCGCTATCGCACTTGTTATCCTGATCGTATTCATTTTCTTCCGGAATTGGATCATCGCCCTCCGGCCCCTG
>JAKAMP010000286.1 GCA_021812865.1 Bacteroidota bacterium
CACATCCCCCTATGTCACGGTAATCAATATTGACAGGGGACAGCTTCCTCCTGTGCAGGAAGTGGCCGGTTGGACCGGCAGGCAGTTTGCCGATGCCCTTCGCCACGACCAGTCCAATCGCTCATACAATGTTCATTTCCGCCAGCTGCTGCACGTGAGTTACCGTATCGCCGCAGAATATTCAAACATCTACATTCATCACCTCATGGCCAACAAAGAACTGGTTGGACAACAGGTGAGCGAAAATCTATATGATAGACATATCAGGAGAATATTTGAGGACAAGCATTGAATTGGGCATCATCACTTCAATCTGAGCTCATAATCTGTTTGTTTCGGGTTTTTGGGTTTCGGGTTTCGCGTCAATGCAGGAAATTATTTTGATCAATGATTCGTGTATTTATTGCCAGTCCTGAAACCTTCAGGTATATCCTTCGTAACAAGAAAATTTAACCAACAAAGCCTAACTAAAAATGAAATCCATTATTTTATTAACGGTCAGTTCCTTATTGTTTTTGGGAGCAGGCTGTAAAAAGGAAGCGACAAATCCTTCAAATCCTGATTCTCCCAAAGCCTGTTTTACAGTTCCTTCTGCAGGCGGAGTGAATGAAAGCATACCTTTCACTGCGGAATGCTCGCAGAATGCGACAAATTACCGCTGGGATTTCGGAGACGGTAGTCATAGTTCCTTGAAGAATCCATCTCATTTATATAGCTCCTCAGGCGCGTACACTGTTCAGCTTAAGGTTTTCGGAACAGACAGCACCAAGAGCAGCACCATTTCCAGTTCAATAAATATCCTTCAATCTACGGTCAAATACCTGTCCGGGGAAATTCATACAGATTCCACGCTTGCCTCAGGTAATTATATTGTCGTAGGTATCGTTACTGTTACCCATGCCACACTCACGATTAATCCGGGAGTGACCTTGTATATGAGTCAATTATCATCCATTGATATCGGTATCGATGCCAATGACCCTGCCTCACTCCAGGCAAATGGAACAAGCAGCGTCCCGATCACCATCACTGCAGCCGGTAATAACCAGACCAACGGATATTGGAATAGCATCATTTTCCATTCTGACGTATTGTCTTCTTCCATGGCATACTGTGATATCGCGTATGGCGGAGGAGAGTATTATGCTGATGGTGAGATAACCATTATAGGTTCAAAAGCAAGTATCAAAAACTGCAATCTGCATCATTCATCCAAATATGGGATTCGGTTGGAGGGAACGGGAACCGGAATTACAATCGAAAATAACACCATCACTCAGTGCGACATAAATCCTATTTATGTTGCTCCCAACAGTGTTCATCTTATAGGACTGACCAATGTTTTTGATAATCAATCTAAAATTGTTATTGCCAATGAAGATTTCAGTCTTGATACAGCAAGTTGGAAAAAGCAGTCTGTTCCCTACCGTCTCGAAAATGAGCTTTTTATCAGGAGTGCAACAGGCAGTGTTCTGACTCTTGAGCCTGGTGTGGAAATTCAAATGGGTAATAACGCCAGTATATTTGTCGGATTCGATTCCACCAGTTTAGGAAGCCTCGTCGCAATCGGCACAGCCACAGAACCTGTTAAGTTTACTTCATACAATACAAGTCCTGCGGCTGGAGACTGGGAAGGAATAGGTATCTATGGATCACTAACCAGTCCGACCATAATGAAATACTGCGTTTTTGAATATGGCGGATATAGTGGAATCAACAGGGACTTTGATCCGGATGGCATAATTGACATTCGCAACTGTAGCGCGACAATCGAAAATTGTGTATTCTCAAATTATAACACCTGTGCAATAACGCTCAATGGAGCCGGACACTTTGATTCGTTTATAAATAATACGTTGAATGCTCCTCAGAAAACAGGAATAATCATCTTTCCAAACTGGGTGCATACCATTGGGGGAAACAACACTTTCAATGTAAATCCCGACAGGGCAGTAGTTGTTAATGGAGGCATACTCTCCCAGTCTAGTGTAACCTGGCGAAAATTGCCGGTAGCATACAATCTTGCCGGAAACTTAGATATAGGAAGTGCTGCAGGAAGCACCCTCACCATCGCTCCCGGATGTACTATAAAGATAAACGGCGGGCATTTTATACGGACTGGTAATGGGTACCGTGGGCCCGGAGCGCTCATTGCGGACGGAAGCAGCGACACCATCCGGTTTACAAATGGCATGAACGATGCTCTCACTGGACCCGGTATCTGGTCTTATATCTACCTTGATAATTATACCATGCCCGGAACCCTTATAAATAACTGCATCATTGAAAACGGGGGTTCTGAATCGTTTTATGGAATGATCCATGTCAATTACAACAATAATGCAGTGATTACAAATAATATCATTCGTAATTCGCTGCATTATGGAATTTCATTGAGTGCCAGCAGTCCAACCCTGTCAGGCAATGTTTTCTCAAATAACGTCGATGGGGAATCCTATATCACCTATTAGCCTGAAATGGCAAGCAGGCTGAGCAGCATAAAGTTGCTTACAGAATGCCTGATTACAATCTAAAAACCTGCCTTTCCGGAACAAAGGGATATTCCGATGAAAGGCGGGTTTTTCTTTGTTCCTGTAATGTAACTCACTTTAAACAATTTCTCAATTGTCTGACAATAGATCGAATAGAGCATGGCCAGGCATGTTGTTCCAAAAATAGGAGTTGGTTAAGGCCATTAGGCTCATGGCTCGAACTATCCGGCGAAACAACATCTTCATACTGTCAAGATGGAAATCTTGTACAGAAGAATTGAGATTTATTCCAAAGGTCAGTTGCATTACTCCAATCCGTCATTTAACGACCCGTTATCTATCCTATTGAGAATTCTTCGGAACCTTAGCTCAAACACAAAAAACATTTTTAGACTTTGTATAATGGTAAGGAACCTTATAAAACCGACCCCGGTACAAGCGGCGAAGAACAAAGAATATCTCCTTCCGTAAGGCATACAATCTGAAAGCCAGGCTGCGGTCGCGGTAGACGGGCAACACGATTCGGTTGATGCGGTGACCCATGAGTTTGATCCACTTGCGGCTGCTCTTACCATGCACGGCGTCGATAAGGGAACCGATATCGAGGCAGTGGGCCTCCACTCCCATTTTCCACAGCCTGCCCAGAATGATCTTGGAGGTTACCCCGGCCGAAGGAATGATCACCTCTGCCTCATGTGCATGCACCATAGCGTCAGCAAACCAATCCTTCATGGAATAGTATGCATTTTTAGTGGGAACAGGTATGTAGAAGGCCACCGGACCGAAAATCTTCTCCACCACCTCCCTGGGTGTGCCTCCGATGAACATGATCTTTTTCCCCCTGATGTACCGGTTAAGAAAATCGTTCATCATTTCGGGCCGGAAAACTGCCAGGTAGTGGAACAGGATCTGATTTTCAAACACAGTATCATCGAAAACATGCAGGGTACCGAGCAGGTCTTTCTCGAGCTGGAAATTATCGGTATATGGAGCAAACAATCCGTGTACCATGCCCTTTTCGACAGGGTAATTTACCCCGACAGCACGCAGGTACAAAGGATCGTCAATGAAGAAAGCTTCGCGCAGGTCGGCAGCCAGTTCGCTGCTCCCGGTATGTTCAAGGCAGTCGGCCCCCAGCATGGTATATATTTCCCCATCGCCGTAACGGCCAAAGTACACCTTGCGGTTCGTTTCGAGCAGGCGGCAGAGGTGTGAGAAGCTGTCGTCTATGGATTTTGAAGTAATGCTCATGCGTATTTGCAGTCGTTCTTGTAAATGTTGCAAAAATAAGGTTATTCAGCGAAGTATCGCCGTGTAGTACATGAATTCGTGCAGCAGACGATACCGCGAGCTTCATCTAACTTTGATAACTGCAGAATCTATATAGGACGGGGGATTAGGTTAAACCATCAACCAACCCCTTCAGGATACATTATGGGTATGGGACAAAATATCCGGATTTAAGGCATGATTTATTATAAAATTCATAAAAAAAGAAATTATCCCTCAGGGTTATTGAGATGAATTTGTTAGATTTGAAAGAATGGAACAAGATTGCCTTCAGGAACTAGTTTCGAAGTTATTGTTTTATGGAATCATATAAATTAATAAGCTGTGTATAACTGTAAGTCCTCAATTGAACAATTGGATTAAAATATTTGAATTACGAGATTAAAAAAATAAATTCTTTTAGACTAATCTATCTATGGCTATGAAGCAATTGGACAAGGTCATAATATGCATGCATTGGTTGAATTTGATGTAACCGATATTCGACAAAAGTTGAGATTTCAAAGAAAGCATGGTCATAATATTTCTTTTTTCAGCTTTCTTCTTAGTGCAATTGCTAAAACCTTGAATGAAAATAAAAAATTAAATCATATTCGACGAGGAAAACGAATTTAATATTTTAATGAAGTCAATACCTATTACACCTTCAATAGAAGAACAACAAAAAATTGCCGATATACTTTCATCAATAGACGATTTAATATACGCACAAAGTCAAAAAGTAGAACCCCTGAAACTCCATAAGAAAGGTTTATTGCAGGGCTAGTTTCCTATCGTAAATGAATAACAATATGAAAATAAATAATTATTGTTCGGTAAACTTAAGCTAAATCCATTGGGATTTAGATCTCTCACTTCGTTCTAAATGACTATCAATGATTTATA
>JAKAMP010000287.1 GCA_021812865.1 Bacteroidota bacterium
TGGCTTTCTTTGGCGAAATTCCCTTTTGGATCACTTCGGTGGAATTGATCCTGAAATCGTTCCAGGCTTCCAGGTATACCGGCCTCCAGATACCGCTGGTTGCCAGGGAAGGCGCCCAGTCCCACCCGTACATATATTCGGCTTTACGCGTGTATGGTCCAACCGGGGGACAATCATTTGGCACTGCCGTACCCCCAATGCCGGGACCGAAATCCAGATTAAAACCCATGGGCGCTTCAATATCCCACTTATCCCTGTGAATGAGCCCCATCACTACCGGTGAATGAAACAATATCCTGAGGTGGTTGCTTCCCTGCCTGACAACCTTCTTCACATTTACATGCCAGTCAATAAACATATTATCGGACGACAGTACCAGAGAATCATTCAGGTACACATCGGCATAGGTATCAAGACCTTTGAAATTCAACTCTATATTTTGCCTGCCGCTTACCTCCCTGCTCACCTCAAAATCTGTGGCATATTCCCATGAATATTTGTCGATCCATTGCACTTTCTTTTCATTATCCCGGTAAAAGGGATCGGGTATCAGTTTATTGGCGATCAGGTCCGTGTGGACGCATCCAGGCACCGTGGCATTGTACCACAAATTGTTGCCAAAACGGTGCATCTTCCAGTTATTCCTGATTTCAGTAATTACCCGGTCCTGGGCATGTACTGTATATGGCAGGCAGGAAAGGATCAGAAGACATAATGCAAAAAAGAATTTCTGTTTCATGGCTTGAATTTTTCAGTTAGTGAGTGGATTCCGGCTGGTTCGTTTAGTAAAGGGGTTGAAAGGAGTGAATAAATTTGAATTAAGGCATTTTATTTGTTTTCAGACTGGCATAGAAATTATCCCAGAATTGAAGATAGGCAGAGGGCATTTTATCGACCGGGCAGTTTTCCATGATCAGTTGCAGGCCAATACTGTTCCCGGTAAAGATGAAGATAAGGGCGATCTGTTCATCGCTCATTGTGGAGCTAATCTCGCCTGACTTCCTGGCCCTGCCTACTGCCTCAGACCAGCACCGGATTTCATTCTGCCTGGCAAGCCTGAATTTCTCGCTGAAAGCGGGCACCAGCCTTAGCGCATCAAATATGGGATAGAAAAAATTAATATTGGGCCCTTCACCACCAGCCAGGGAGTCCTTTTCCAATTCAAACTGGCTGACTGCCTTTTCAAGGTCCCTGATGTGATCAAGGTAAAATTGCCTCAAGTTGGACTTTGAGTAAGACTCAAAATCGTAAAGAACCATATAGGAAAAATAGGTATCGATTATCTCCAGGAACAATTGCTCCTTACTTTTAAAGTAATAGTAAAAAGCGCCTTTCGAAAGCCCGGTTATCTTGAGAATCTCCTCCAGGGTAACATCCTTGAAACTTTTCCTGAGAAAGAGTTTCAACGATTCGCTGATGAGATAATCCCTGGTATTCATGAAACAGACCAAACGGTCTGTAAATTTATAAACCATTTCTGAAATTCAAAACAGAACAGCAGAAATCAGTACATTTTTCTGATCTGCTGCAGAAAAATGGATCAGACCAGGATCGCATTTTGAGGATTGAATTTCTCAATTTGCTGTGGCATTTTAAATATTTTTCAGCGATATTGCAGGAAATGTGAATGGGTCATCCGCGTTCCTTCATATAAAATAACCTTTCTGCAGAGGAAAGTGATCTCAATATGTGTCTTTTGCAGGAACTCGTTAAAAAATGGCAGGTGATCTGTTTGCATTCTTACTACAAACCCTTAACCTTTAGCGCATGAAAAAAATACTCCTCATGATGTGTATGGCCTTATCGGGCCTGGGATTCTCCCAGACCGGAACTTCCAACCTGATACCTGTTCCTTCGGAAGTAAAATTCAGTGATGGCAAATACAGGCTTGAAAGTACATTCCGGGTTGCCATTACGGGTAGTCCTGATGAACGGATTTATGGGTATGCCACCCGGGTATTGCGCCGGCTGGATGGCCGCACAGGCTTATTCTTCGCGCAGGATTTTCTATCGGCAAAGGACAATGATCCTCAGGCATCCCTGCTTATCCAGGTGGGAAGGCCCGGCAAAGTCGTACTGGGAGAAGACGAGTCCTACCACCTCAGTGTGGCTGGAAACCAGGTAAAGCTTACGGCCCCAACCGATATTGGAGCGATGAGGGGGCTGGAAACCTTTCTGCAGCTGCTCAATGCCGATGAGCAGGGCTATTACCTGCCTTTCGTTGAAATCAACGATACTCCAAGATTCCCCTGGAGAGGACTCATGATCGATGTGTGCCGGCACTGGCTACCCCTCGATGTGATCCTGCGCAATATTGACGGCATGGCAGCGGTAAAGCTGAATGTGCTGCACCTGCACCTTACCGAGGATCAGGGCTTCAGGGTTGAATCAAAAACTTTTCCCGAGCTTACCCGCATGGGCTCTGACGGAAATTATTTCACGCAGGAACAGATCAGGGAAATTATCAGATATGCGGCCGACCGCGGTATTCGGGTGATGCCCGAGTTCGACGTTCCCGGTCATGCCACCAGCTGGTGCGTTTCACATCCCGAACTGGCCAGCGCCCCCGGCCCCTATACCATTGAACGGCATTTTGGCGTTTTCAACCCCACACTCGATCCCACCAAGGACGCCACTTACCAGTTTCTCGATGCCTTCCTGAAAGAAATGGCCGGCCTTTTCACCGATGAATACATGCACATTGGCGGCGATGAAAACAACGGCAAACAATGGAATGCCAACCCCGACATCCAGGCTTTCATGAAAGCCAATAACATTGCATCCAACCACGACCTGCAGGCATACTTCAACCGCCATATCCTCGATATCCTCACGAAGTATGGTAAGAAAATGATTGGCTGGGATGAGATACTCCAGACCACCCTCCCCAAAAATATCGTGATCCAGTCATGGCGCGGTCGCGATGGAATGATGAATGCTGCTAAAAACGGCTACCAGAGCATCCTTTCGAATGGGTACTATATCGACCTGATCCAGTCTACCGATTTTCATTACCTCAACGACCCTATGCCCGAAAATATTGACCTTACGCCTGAGCAGAAAAAACTGATCCTAGGCGGCGAGGCCACCATGTGGTCCGAAATGGTAACCTGGGAAACTGTCGACTCACGCATCTGGCCCCGCACAGCTGCCATTGCCGAACGACTCTGGTCTCCTTCCTCGGTAAAAGATGTGGAGGACATGTACAGAAGACTCGATGAGGTTTCGCTGAGACTGGAAGAGCTGGGACTTACCCATGAGAAGAATGTAAACATGATGCTCAGACGCATGACAGGCAGCTATGACATTCAGCCCCTGCGCAATTTCGTGGACCTCTGTGAGCCGGTGAAGATTTACCGCCGTTCTTCCACCAGGGAGGTAAGCTATACTTCGTATTCGCCCTTTACCCGCTTTGTCGATGCCACCCGTCCGGATCCCGAAAAGGCCAGGAACTTCAACAAGCTGGTTGATTCTTACCTCGGTAGCAGGGATAAGAATATCGCAAAAGATATCGATGCCTGTCTCAGCGAATGGATGGAGAATCACGCAAAACTGGCTCCCGTCATCGAGCATTCTCCTATATTGAAGGAAGTGCAGAGCATGTCCGACGACCTGCTGAAGACATCCCGCCTGGGACTTGAGGCGATGAATTATCTCAACAAAAAGCAGAAAGCGCCAAAGAACTGGTCCGTTGCGGCCATGGAAGCGATTCAGAATGCCAAAAAGGCAAGAGGACAGGCAGAGATCATGGTGATACCCGGAATCGAAAAACTGGTACAGGCGGCAGCAGGCAAGTAGAGATGAGGATTTTAGCTATACAACTAACCCACTATTACATGCTATATGAAGAAACGATTTTTATTTCCGGCAAGTATGCAGCTCCTGGCAATTTGCTCGCTTGGACTGCTGTTTTCCTGTACTTCGGAGCCTTCGGTTCACCAATCGGCTGAACAGCAACTCGCTGAAGGCTGGCAGATTCAGCAGAGTGCGAAAGTGACTGCAAAGGGCGACAGTATTTCTCTGGCCGGCTACAAAACGGAAGGGTGGATTCCTGCCCGGGTGCCGGCAACCGTTATGGGCGCCCTTACCGACGCCGGCGTTTACAAGGATGTATTCATGGGAAAAAACCTTGAAACCATTCCCACCGGTCAGTTCCGCACCAGCTGGTGGTACAGGAAGGAATTCGAGGTGTCCGATAGTGTTCCTTTTACAAATGCACAAATCAGTTTCGATGGCATCAACTATTATGCAAACATCTGGCTTAATGGGAAACAGGTGGCAGGCGCCGATTCGGTGAAGGGCGCTTTCCATACCTGGCAGTTCGATGTAACTCACTTCCTGCAAAAAGGCAGAAATGGGCTTGCCATCGAAGTCCTCCCACCCAGGCCAGGCGATTTCTACATGGGATTTGTCGATTGGTCTCCCCATCCGCCCGATGAAAATATGGGCCTTTTCCGCCCGGTTACCCTCAGGCTTTCGGGAGAAGTGTCGGTCGAAAATATAGCGGTAAGAACCAAAGTCGACCTTAAAACCCTTTCAGAGGCCGCGGTTACGGTGGAAGCAGAGGTGGTTAACCATTCTGCAAGCCCCGTCAAGGCAAAGGTGAAAGGAACCATTGAGAACATCAGGTTTGACCAGACCGTTAAATTGGCCCCCTATGA
>JAKAMP010000288.1 GCA_021812865.1 Bacteroidota bacterium
GCCGGGTACAGGTTTGAAGGTTCATTTTCCATGGCTTGTTTTACAATTCCTGCCTTAGCTTCGCCAGCTGCGATGATCACGGCAGCAATATCGGGATTGAATGTTATGGTTTCCAAACCGATAGTGATGACAAGCCGCGTGCGGGAGATTTCGATCCCCCCCAGGTCGGAAGCGGCTACAGCCTGGGTTTCGAAATTCGTTCCGGTAAGGCGGGTGGTGGAATGGTGCGATGATCCTTTGCAGTTGAAAGCAATGTGACCATCGGGACCTATACCGCCGAGAAAAAATCCTATTCCGCCCATCTCTCTTACTTTCTGCTCATAATCCGAGCACCAGTTATCGATCATGAAAATCGATTCCTGCTGGATTTTTTCAAAGGCCGTTTTGGGCTCGCGGTAACGAAGACTGATATCCACATCGTTCCCGGGAAATACTTCTGAAAAATGTTTCTTCCCGACAAGCGGAATCTCGTCGGAATTGATGAGCAAGGCTTTCTTCGGGTCGAGGCCAAAACCTTCCACATAGAATTTTCTCACATAAAAATAGAAGCTATTGTGCTGTGAAGGCGAAATGGGATAAAACTCATCAATCTGAACGAAGTGCAAGCCGGATAGTTCCGGTTTTTTCTTCACCGTGAGGCCATATTTTTCCCGCAGCTCCCTGAGTTTTGGATCCTCCCACTTATCTAAGAAATGCTTCGTCCATTTTATAAAAAATTCAGGCGTTTTCCCTGTTGGCAGGCTAATCACGCCGTTGGGATTTTCGCTTACCCATTCGAGAAATCTCAACGATGTAAAAAATCCCAGTCGGGGAAAATTATCAACGAGAATATAAGGGGTTCGGGTAGTCCATGCAGGAGATCCCGACTTTTCGTAAAATGCCTTCTCCACTGACGAAAATGCAGCTTTAGAAGAGTCTTTTCTGCTAAACATCATATCTTAAAATTTAAGACGGAAAATTAGCAAAATATTGCGTCAATCGCAATTTATCGATGAGTGAGATCGGCGAGGATTCCTAATGGATACAACAACCGGCTGAGGGTCAGTTGAGTTTTTTCAGTATCAGACGGGATTTTTCAGCATAAGAGGAATTGCTGCCAGCCTCCTGGTTGAAATAATATTTAGATTTGCCTATATCGTTGGTTTTCAGATATAAGAGGCCAAGATACCAGTTTGCCTGGTGAGTGGCGATATTTGGAGCCGAAGAAGTGATGCGGGAAAGCGCAGCCAATGCCTGTTGAAGGTTGCCGGTTTCAATGTAACATATCCCAAGATAAAGGGTTTCCAGCGGACTTCCTTTCTGAATGGCTTCCGTTTTTGAGAGAATGTCAGCTGCCTGCCTGTATTCACCCTGTGCATACAAGGAAAGTCCCTGTAAAAGAGCGGGATCGGCAATGCCATCACCGCCCCTGGTCTGAAGAACATATGGATAGACCTTATAATTGGCTGCATACAGGGTTTCGGTAGATCGATTGCGGTGCGTAAATAAAAGAACAGTAGAAAGTACAGCCAGCAGCACAACGGCGGCGGCGGCATAAATTCTTACTCTGTTGACCCTCTTTTCACGGTAGTTACCGGAAACTTCCTTTACTTTACGAAGAAATTCAAGCTCATCGGTTGTTTTTGCGCGTGATGGTCCATATTTTTCAATATCATCTATGATATCCTTCATGCTTACCGAATGATTCGAAGAGCCAGTCAAATTCAATTCGCCGGCACCCTTTCCGGAATCGATATAATGAATATTTCTTTGCACTCTATATGCTTCAAACATGGCTTTGAATTCCTTATCCTCCCTTAATCTGACTTCAAACGACGCTCTTTGTCCGCCAGTTATCTTGCCCTGGATATACAGTTCAAACCGGGTTTCGGTCTCAATGTCAGGCTTAGATGTCATTTTCTTTTATTTTTCGATAAAGTGGATCGTTTTTAATTTTCCTCAAAAGCCGGAGTTTTGATCGGTATTTTCTTTCCATGGTAAGGCGATCATTTTCATAGCCCATGGCCTTAGTGATAACCGGTACCGAAAAATTTTTGAAATGAAGTGATAGTAATTTTCTGGCCTCTTCGTCCAATTCGTTGAAGTGTTCCTGCAGCAGTTTCAATTTGAGTTTCTCCATATCGTTATCCGACCATTTCTCAGTTTCGGCAATTTCCAAGTCCTTAAGCTCACCGTAAGTGAGTTTTCTTCTTCTTCTCAGCTCCTTGAACCACAAACGTTTGGTAATGGCAAAGAGAAATGTGGACATATAGCATTGAAGATTCATATCCTGGTTCATGATTTTACGGTACACCACCAACAGAGCATCCTGGAACACATCATTTGCGTCATCGCCTGAGCCATGATTTTTGAGGATATACCACCGGATAACATGAAAAACATCCGTGTAAAGAAACTGAAGGATTTGTTTCTTGTGCAATCTGATTCCTTCAATAATCTCCTGATTGGTGTACTGCATAGCTATCTGATTAATAATGAAGCAGTAACATTATAAGCTATCACCAGGCAATATCCTTTCAGTACTAAGATACTAAAATAATTATATATGTGCGCCAAAAATTGGTTATTAAAATCAGAACTGATTCAGCCAGCGGAATCTGCGGGCATTATCGCCGAACTTATATACAACGGAGATTTCATGCGAACCGAAGGTATGGGACATAATCGGACTGAAGCTTGCATCGAAAGCATAACCCACATAAAACTTATCCAGTTTGATGCCACCCATAATCACCAAGGTATTGGGTGTTCGGTAATTGATACCTCCCCAGTATTTGTCATTGAAGAGCAGTCGTATGCCAATATCGAGCTGCATTGCTCCTTTTTCAGATACTTTAAAAAGCATATTGGGTTCGAGAATGAGCCCTGATTTACCTGTAGGACGACGAATGTAACGGCCGCCATCGAGTGGGAACTGGTAGCCCCCCATCAGGTAATAATTTCTAGTAATCTTATAATCAACGGTATTTCCGCTGGAAATCTTCAGAGACGACTGTGCGAGGTCAGAAGCAGAAAACCCAACGTAATAGGCAGCGGTAGTATAATAAACCCCGAAATTGGCATCAGGGATAAAAATACCCCTGCGGCTCATATCCACCAGGTTATCCTGGGGATCATTCACCTGTATTTTATCGGCGTTGATCCTGAACTGGTAGGTATTCAGGGACAAACCAAATGACAATTGCGAAAGCTCGAGAGGGATATGGTATGCGTAAGTAATCTGAACGCCAGTGCGGTCGATCAGTCCCACGTGATCATTATACACAAAGGCTCCGACACCCACACGCCCTTTTGTGGTAAGGCTTTTACGGTTTTTTCGTACATGGGCGCCTCTGGAGATATAACTATTGCTCATGATACGCGTTTGCGCACTGAAAGCATTTGTTCTTGGAGCTCCAGGTATGCCAATCCATTGTTCACGTGAAATGAGGCTGATGGTACGGTATCCGTCATATCCTGCAACAGCAGGATTGATGAGGAAGGCATTGAGTTTGTACTGACTATAGTATGCATCTTGCTGGCCTTTCAAGGATTCAGTCATCAGCATGCAGGTGAGGACAGCGACTAAAAAAACCTTTATTTTCGTATTGCCTCTCAATGGGATAGGTGATTAGTGATTAGTGAATGGTTTCATTTATATTGGGTTTTGAACTATGCCTTTTGATTTTTTGAAATTTACCTGATAATCAGCACATATCCGGTATATGGTTTTTCCCCGTTTTTCAGGTCGATCACATAGAAGTATGAATCCATGGGCAGGTCTTTGCCATTCATGTCTTTCCCATCCCAGTCATTTTCATAAGAACCATTCTTCACATAAACCAGGCGGCTCCATCGATCGTATATCTCGATGCGGGCATTGGGGAACTGACCGATATTTTCGATAACCCATTTGTCGTTCTTTCCATCTCCATTGGGAGTGATCGTGTTCATTATTTTGGATCCCAGCGAACGGCTTTCCTGGCATCTTCTGATAGTAATGGTATCGCTGTTCTCACAGCCATTGTTATCGATGATAGTGAGTTTCACTACCTGGTCCATTTGCGGGGAAGCATATACTTTCAATTGTTGCGAGGAAGAAGAATAGGATTGACCTCCCATACTCACATTCCAGTCGTAACTGGAGGCATTGCCTCCGTCGAGAATCATAGTCTGATCATAACACAAAGTGGTATCATTTCCAAGATTTAGTGCACGAGGCAGAATGATATTCAGATACGCGCTGTCCCTTGATTTGCAACCGGTTGTATTGGTCGCTTCTACCCACACCAGTCCGGCTTTGGTAGTCTGTAACGAACTTCCTGTAGATCCGTCCTGCCAGAGATAGCTGGTATAAACATCACCGGAAGCTTTAAATGTAGCATCCGTACCCTTACATATCGTCTGATCGATTCCAATGCTAACCTTGTTTTGCACGATCCTGATGATGGCATCGCCTTCGGGACTGGTGCAATTATGCTCAGTGATTTCAATCACTGACAATGAATAGTTTCCGGGAGTCATTCCCCATTGAACATCCACAGAGTCGTTATAGTTATTAATAATAACTCCGCCTGTAACTGTCCAGTTGAAAACAGAATTGGGCAAACCGGAAGTACTATAACGCACTCTGCTGCCAGGGCAGGCGTCGG
>JAKAMP010000289.1 GCA_021812865.1 Bacteroidota bacterium
TTATGTAAATCCTATTATTGCATTGTTGTTGGGCTGGCTGGTTCTCGGTGAAGAAATGAACTGGTTAATTGTAATTGCGGCATTGGTAATATTTATCGGTGTAACTATTGTAAGAAGCGGTACCGTTAATCAACAAAAAGTTTCTATTAAAACGCCTGCTTCATCCGCCAAATTAGAATAAATAAAATCTTAAACTCGCTTTGTAAAAATCTAACTTTTAACATTCAGTATTCTTTTGAAACCCTCAATTCTTTATCCGTCTAATAGAAATAGTTTTAATTTTTCATTGTTAATTTTTAATTGTTAATTAAAGGAAGTATCTCATTACCGGTCTTGTCTTTGATCTTCTTGCAGCTTCTTTAAATCCTGCTTTCTCAAACGCAGATGGAATTCCGGTCCATGCAAATGCAGCCGGAATATTTTCGTTGTACGGCACAGTCGGATAAGCTTCAATTATCTTTACGCCTTTTGATTTGCAAAACTTTATCACCGCTTTCAGCAATTCTGTAGAAAGCCCTTGCCTTCTAAAATGCTTTTCAATAAAAAAGCAGGTAACCGACCAAACCGGCTTGTCATCAATTCTCTTTAACACTCTGGAGTTTTCGAGTCTTACAAATTTTTCTCTCGGCGCAACCGCACACCAGCCGACCGGTTCGTCATCATGATATGCAAGAATGCCGATCGTCTCATTTGCATTTACTAATTTCTTAACGGCTTTTTTGTTTCCTTCACCTGATTGCTTTTGAAAATCGGATCGTTTAAGCCGCCACGCCATGCACCAGCATCCGCCGCATGCGCCTCTGTCGCCAAACAATTTTTCAAAATCTTTCCAGCAGCTTTTATCCAGCGGATGAAAGCTTAGCTTGCTTTTATTTAATAATACTAAACTTTTCATACTTCATTTCCTTTACCTTTTAACCCCGCCACAGTCGGATCTCAGGCCCTGTAGCTTAACTTTGCATTCTTCGTTGCGTTCTTCGCGCCTTTGCATAAAACCATGTTGGTACCTTTTCATTTACCACATGCAAATCTTGGTCTTTGCGTAGAACTTTTAAATTTGCGCCCCGCCTTTTCAGGCTACCTACTTGATGAAACAGACTTCTTTCTTGTTACCCTGAATTCTCTCGCTTAATCGACCATAAATTTTCGTATTTTTAGCCTTTCCCATTCTCAGTACATGCTCGACCCTTCAACCATAGACCGGATATACGATGCCGCCGATATTATCGATGTGGTAAAGGATTTCGTGAACCTTAAAAAGAGAGGCGCGAACTACCTGGGGCTTTGCCCATTCCACAATGAGAAAACCCCTTCCTTTTCGGTTTCAGCCACCAAGGGTATATATAAATGCTTCGGTTGTGGGAAAGGCGGAAATGCCGTGAATTTCATTATGGAGCACGAGCATCTTACTTACTATGAAGCCCTGAAGTTCCTGGCCAAAAAGTACAAGATCGAGATTGTGGAGAAGGAACTGACGGCAGAGGAGTTGCAGCAGCAGAACGAACGCGAATCGCTCATGGTGGCCACGGCTTTTGCCCAGCGCTTCTTTACCGAAACCCTTTTCAATCACACCGAAGGTAAGGCCGTTGGTTTAAGTTACCTGTATGAAAGGGGCTTTCGCGATGAATTCATCCGCAAATTCGAGCTGGGCTATAGTCCGGAAAAACGCGATGCCTTTACCACCGCCGCCCTGAAGGAGGGGTATAAAAAGGAATACCTTGAAAAAGCCGGACTGACTATCATAAAGGAACAGGCCCTGTACGACCGGTTCTTTGGCCGCGCCATCTTTCCCATTCACTCCCTTTCGGGAAAGGTTATCGGCTTTGGTGGACGTACGCTCCGGGCCGATAAAAACACAGCCAAGTACCTCAATTCCCCCGAATCGGAAATATACCACAAAAGCCGTGTTCTTTATGGTCTGTTCCAGGCCCGCAAAGCCATCGAGGCAGCCGATAAATGCTATATGGTGGAAGGGTATACCGACGTGATCTCCCTTCACCAAAGCGGGGTTGAAAACGTGGTAGCTTCTTCCGGAACCTCCCTTACCGTTGACCAGATCAGGCTTATCAAACGGTTCACACCGAACATCACGGTGCTATACGACGGCGACGCCGCTGGGATCAAAGCGTCCCTCCGCGGAATAGACCTCATCCTCGAAGAAGGACTGAATGTGCGCGTGGTGCTGCTTCCCGAACCCGAAGACCCCGATTCCTTCTCCAAGAAGGTCGGCGCGGCTGAATTGCAGAAGTTCCTAAAGGAGAATGAACGAAACTTCATCACCTTCAAAACCAGTCTCCTGCTGGGCGAGGCAAAAAACGACCCGGTGAAAAGAGCCAACCTCATTACCGATGTGGTTCGCTCCATTGCCGTGATCCCCGATGCCGTGATGCGCTCGGAGTACCTGCGCGAATGTTCTTCCCTGCTGAAAACCGACGAGAGGGTTCTCTATTCACAGGTCAACCGCATCAGGCGAGACAGAGCGCGGCAGAGGTTCCCAAATATGCCGTCCCTGCCCGAGGAGAAGACTTCCTCATCGACCTACCCACCCGTGGTACTGAAGGATGAAAACGAAACCCATGAACGTGAAATCGCCCGTCTGCTCATCCTGTATGGAAATTTGGAACTGTTTACTTACCGCGACGAAGAATCCGGGGAAGACTACACCACCACTGTCGCGGAATATGTGATTCACGACATCACCCAGGACGAACTCGAACTCATCCATCCTGTGTACAGGCAGATTTTTGAAGAATGCCACGATCTGCTTCTCAGGCAGATGCCCATAACCGAAAAATATTTTATCCAGCACCCTGATGAAACTGTCAGCCATACGGTAGCCGATATCCTCAGCTCCCAGCCCCACCTCAGCAAAATATACGAACGCAACGACATCTACGTGGAAACCGAGGAAATGAAACTGAAAAAAATCGTTCCCGATACCCTCATCACCTTCAAGGGCAATAAAATTAAAAATGCACTCCGGGAGGCGGAAGAACAATTGGTTAAGGCAGCTGAATCAAACCTGGAAGAAGAAATTGACCTGCTTTCCAGGAAGATCATGAACCTCAATGCCTTGCGTAAAGACCTTTCGAAAAATCTAGGCAACAGAATCATCCTCTGAGAACATAGCATTTTCATCAACTTTTAGCTGAAAAGCTTTTATTCCTGTGAGTTTTGTCCTACCTTTATTTTTATAGCAAAACATTTCATTCCGTATGAAAGGAGATTTGCTGACATACCTTACGCATCACTATTACAAGAATGCGGCAATTAAAACCGAGCCCGGGCCGGTCATCACTATATCCCGTGAATGCGGCTGCCCGGCAAAAACGGTGGCAGCAAAACTGACTGAACTCATTAACCAGAAGTTGCTGGCGAAAAGTATAAAGGAACAATGGAAATGGATATCCAAGGAAATCCTCTCCGAAGCTGCCAAGGAACTGAGTTTGCAGCCTGAAGAGATTAGTTATGTTTTTGATTACGAACAAAAAAGCATCCTCGAGGATATCTTCTCTTCCCATTCCCATAAATACTACCAGAGCGACAGAAAAATCAGACAAACCATCGGCAATGTGATCCGCTCATTCGCCGTTCAGGGCAACGTCATTATCGTGGGACGCGGTGGGGTGGTCATTGCCAAAGATATTCCCCATTCCCTACACATAAACCTTGAAGCTCCCCTTGAATGGAGAACCATCCGCAATGCTGAAAAACACCATCTCAGCCTCGAGGATGCCCGCAAAATGGCTATCGATATTGACAAGAAAAGAAAGGAATTCAGGGAATATTTCGTGGGAAAAAATACCGACTACACCCGCTTTGACCTGTCCATTAACTGTATGACCCTTTCCGTAGACGAAATCTCCGAACTGATCCTCAAACTGGCTGAAATCCGTAAGTTATTCTGACCTGGTTTACTCCCAGCTTACTTTCATAGATCTTGGGTGATATTCCTCACCTTTTAACTTTTTTTCGATTCCAACGGAACTCTTTATTCTATTCCCTTTGTATACTTGCATCGGAAATTCCGAGTATTGTTCATGAAGAAACCTTCTGTAATGAAACCTTTTGATAACCTGCCCTTTCCTTCAATCTTCATCCTCATTGCCTCCTGCCTTTTATGTTCAGTGAAGCTTAAAGCACAAAATGATACGGTCAGAGCCTTGGATTCAACCACCGTGGCCCGGAACAAGGCCGGCAGCCTGCAAGCAACGCCATCCGGAAATCTCAATGAATGGATGGACCGGATTACTCCCTTCTACGACAAGATCTACACCACCGCCGGAGATACCATGCTTGTCACCGTGATCGACCAGAATGTGTTTGAGGTGATCTTCAATTACCCACTCAATAAAGACAGGAAAAAAATCAACAAACAGAATGTCCGCCAGATTGATTATGCGAATGGCAAGACCGAAGAATTTGACGGCTCAACTTTGCAGGATCCTGAGCCTTCCCTTGTGGTAAAGCGGGTTGCACAGGATTGGGAAAAAGTGGAGGTGGTCAAAAATACAGAAGGACTGGAGAACGCGAAGAATCTGGGAAAAATTGAATCTAAATACCAGGGAGAAAAATTCAATACCACCTCAGAATACCTTGAACGAAATGCCTTGGTAATCCTTAAAAAGAGA
>JAKAMP010000290.1 GCA_021812865.1 Bacteroidota bacterium
ATAATCAACATCGTTCCCGGTTTCGGAGGTACCTTCTACTGCGGAAACTGTCTGCGCGACAGCGTTTTTGTGAAGACCTTGAAATCCATGGGGCATGAATCGCTCATGCTGCCGATCTACCTTCCCTTGACGGCAGAAGGGGAAGAAATACAGGATACCCCCGTGTTTTACGGTGCGGTGAGCATATACCTCAAACAGAACTTCCGGCTCTTCAGGCATATGCCCTCCTGGCTCCATCGCCTTCTTGATTCCGGTCCGCTGCTTCGCCTGGCAGCCCAAAAGGCGGGCTCAACACGGGCCGACGGACTGGAAGAGATGACTATTTCCATGCTTCGTGGAATTGACGGCTACCAGAAAGAAGAACTGGAACAACTGGTATATTTTCTCAAACACAACGAAAAACCCGATGTTGTTCACCTGTCGAATGCGCTGTTGCTTGGACTGGCAGCCACCATCCGGAAGGAGCTGAATATCCCTGTGGTGTGCTCCCTCCAGGATGAGGACGTATGGGTCGATGCAGTGAAACCTTCCTATCGCCGGCAAATATGGGACCTGATGGCCGAAAAAGGCAATGATGTGGATGCATTTATCGCTGTAAGCGACTGGTTCGCAGATGCCATAAAGGATAATATGAAAATTCCCCCGGAAAAGCTTCATATTGTACATATAGGCGTCAACCCGGATAGCTATAAGTTTTTCAAACCATCGCTCGATCCGCCTGTCATCGGTTATTTGTCGAGGCTTTGCGAAGAAAACGGACTTGGAATACTCATCGATGCGTTCATTGAACTCAAAGACCATTCACCTTTCAGGAATGCAAGGCTTAGATTGTCGGGTGGTAAAACCGGTGACGATAAGCGTTTCATCAGGCGACAAATGCGCAAACTCATTAGGAAAGGCTATCAGAATGATGTGGAATGGCCCGATCATTTCGGACTGAAAGATCTGCCCGCCTTCTTTGAGGGAATGACGGCTCTTTCGGTACCGGTGCTGAAGGGAGAAGCCTTCGGCCTGTATCAGCTGGAGGCTATGGCATCGGGAATACCCGTGGTACAGCCAGCCCTGGGCGCTTTCCCTGAAATCGTGAAGGAAACCGGCGGAGGTGTGGTGTATGCCCCCAATACTCCCATGGCCCTTGCCAATGCCTGGACCGAGCTGTTTCATCATCCTGAAAAACTTGAAAAGATGAGCGTAGACGGTGTCACGGCAATCAGGACCCACTTTAATAATGCATCCATCACCGAAAAGATGGTCGATATATATACGAAAGTGCTAAAATCATTATAATTTCACTGGTAATCTGTAATTCTACGATTATGCTTCTCGAGCTCATCGGTATCACACGCAGCTACGAAAAAGACGATGAAGGAAGAGGAAGGTCTGTGCTCGACGGGATTTCACTTGCCATTCAGGAAGGGGAGTCGCTGGCCATTACTGGTCCCTCGGGTTCAGGCAAAAGTACCCTGCTGAACATTATGGGAACCCTTGATGCACCTGATTCCGGGGAAGTGAAATTCAACGGGGTAGATGTTCGTCGCCTCAAAGAACCGGGCCTGGCCGCATTGCGGAACCGGCATATTGGATTCGTTTTTCAATTGCATTACCTGCTTCCCCAGCTCAGCCTGCTGGAAAACGTGCTGCTGCCTTCCATTCCGTTGAATGACAGGCCGGCCAGGGAAAAGGCAGCCAAACGTGCGCATGAGCTGCTTGGAAGAGTGGGATTGGGCGACAAGATCAGCCGTTTGCCTGGACAATTATCGGTGGGAGAATGCCAGCGGGGCGCTCTGGTCCGGGCATTAATCAACGGGCCGGCCCTCCTCCTGGCCGATGAGCCTACCGGTTCACTCGATCACCAGAACGCCCTCCAGCTGGGTGAACTGTTGAAAGAACTCAACCGGGAACTCTGTATCGCCATGGTTGTGGTAACCCATTCCCTGGAACTGGCCGGCAGTCTGGCTATCCGATACCGGCTCGATAACGGCAAGCTACTGCCCGAAAGCTGATCCTGCTGCAGAATTTCCCTGTCCCGAATCATTCATACGCATCCCGGCAAACCATGGCAACATCGCGATTCATTGGAAGAAGCCTGATTTACTTCCGGAAACAACATCTGGCGCTATTCCTGACCACCGTCATCAGTACGGCAGTGCTCACCGGAGCCCTTATCATTGGCGATTCGGTGCGGTCAAGCCTCGAACACCTGGTGGACCTCCGCCTGGGGAAGACACAATATGCCGTGGTTGCAGGTTCAAGGTTTGTCAGAGCTCAGCTTGCGGCTGAAGTTTCTGCCGATCTACATATCCCGGCTGCTCCGGTCTTCATGGTGCGGGGCATGGCCATCAGGCCCGACAATGATCAGCGCATCAATAATGCACAGGTTTTGGGCATCGATTCGGGCTTCTTTGCTTTTGCTGCAGGAAAGTGCAGCGCTCCCGGTTCCGGGGAAGCCCTGCTGAGCGAAAATACCGCCAGGCGCCTCAAGCTGCGTATAGGTGATTCCTTTCTTTTGCGGGTACAGAAAGCAACCCTCATTCCCCTGAATTCACCTTTTTCACCCGAAACCGGGTCTTCGGTTTCCCTACGACTGACGGTATCGGGAATCGCTGGCGATAGCGCCCTGGGCCGTTTCAGCCTGCAGAATAACCAGGCAGCTCCATACAACGTATTCGTGAACCGCGAAGACCTTGCCAGCCAGATGGAACTGTCCGGACTGGCGAACCTGATCCTTCTGGGAAAGAATGCTCATACAGGTGAGCTTGCAGATATCCGCTCCGCTCTCCGGAGGAACTGGCGGCTGCAGGATGCTTCTCTGAGGATCGATGTGCTGGGCGAATCGGGCCTGTACGATCTCACCTCCACTCGCGTGTTCCTCGACAGCAGCGTCACAGCCATCGTGAAACAATTGCCCTTCCCACATACGGAAGCGCTGACCTACCTGGTAAATAACTTTGCCGACAAGCAAAAGCAGACACCTTATTCATTCGTAACAGCTTCTGCTCCGCCGGTGCTGCCTTCTTATCCCGGTACTGACGGAATCATTATAAACCGCTGGCTTGCCGATGACCTGCAGGCCAGGACCGGCGACACCATCAGGCTCGATTACTTCGTCATCGGTCCGTTACGTAACCTTTCCACACATAGCAGACCGTTTGTGGTGAAGGAAATAGTGCCAACCGACGGCAGTATTCCTGCAAAATCCCTTATGCCTTCGTTTCCCGGGCTTTCCGATGCGGGTAGCTGCCGTGACTGGAATACAGGCATACCCATCGACCTGAAACGCATACGCGACAAGGATGAACAGTATTGGAACCATTTCCGGGGATCGCCAAAAGGATATATCTCGCTCGAAACCGGTCAGCAGATATGGGGAAACAGGTTTGGAAACTGCACGGCCATCCGCTTCCGGGAATCCGATATTCCTGCAGATTTGCTGAAGAAGGCATTGCTGGAAAAATATTCACCGGAAATGGCGGGTATTGAAGTGGTAGCCGTCAGGCAAACAGGCAAAGCCGCTGCCGCCCATTCAGTTGATTTTGGCAGCCTTTTCCTGTATCTCAGCTTTTTTGTGATCCTGGGCAGCATCCTGCTGATCGTTCTGGTATATTCCCTGAATACCGAAACGCGCACCCGCGAAAGCGCCATACTGGCCGGCATTGGATTCAGCCGCAGGCGCATCATAAGGCTACGTTTGCTTGAATCGGCCCCTGTGATCATTACCGGTGGTTTGGCCGGGATTGCGACAGGAATCGCCTATAACCAGTTGTTGCTTGACGCATTAAATACCCTATGGCAGGGAGCAGTACGGACCGGTATGCTCTCCATGTCCCTGAAACCCGAAACGCTGATGGTCGGCGCATGTTCGGGAATGATCCTGGCGTTCGTTTCCGTTGCATGGGTTACTGTGCGTAAGCTGAAAAACCCGGTATCGGGATTGTTACGGGGCACGCAACTGCTTCAGAAAAAACAGTCCGGACGCAAAAAATCCCGGGCTGGTTTCGTTTCCCTCATAGCGCTGTTAGCTTCATTCCTGCCCGTGTTGATATCTGTCATCACAGGGGCCTTCCAGGATGCAGGCTTGTATCTTTCGGCAGGAGGACTGTTTCTCGTATCCGCTGTATCATACTTCGCTTGGAAGCTTGACAGGCCCGGCCGGCACGAGGATTCTTCAATGAGCCTTCTTATGCTCTCCATGCGCAATGCCGGCAGGAGCCGTTCCAGAAGCCTTTCAGTAATCATTATCCTGGCCCTCGGCGTTTTCTCTGTGGTACTTACCGGGGCTTACCGGAAAACCTTCTATGGCGCTGAAAATTCAGTCAAATCGGGCACCGGAGGCTATCCCCTCTGGGTGGAAACAACCCTGCCGGTTCCCTTCAACCTGAATTCTACCGTAGGCATGAACAGGCTCATTACTACCCGTGCCGGTGAGCTCGATAGCGTTCATTTTCTCCAGTTTCACAGCCTCGATGGAGACGATGCCAGCTGTCTCAACCTGAACCAGGTGCAGCAACCCCGAATCCTCGGCGTGCCTGCCGGTTCATTCGACCGGAAAGGGGCCTTCTCATTTGTGAAACTGGCCAAAGGAATCGATCCCTTGCATCCTTGGAAAGCGCTGGATGAAGGCTATGGAA
>JAKAMP010000291.1 GCA_021812865.1 Bacteroidota bacterium
CAATAATTCCTACCTCATTCACACCACTATTCATAAATTTAATAGTTATACCGCAATGTGCGAACGATTTTAGTACAAATTCCCTTACGCTTGTAGTAACGCCAGTAGCAATAACATAATCCTCGGCCTCTTCCTGCTGCAGCATGAGCCACATTGCTTCGACATAATCCTTTGCATGTCCCCAGTCTCTTTTAGCATCGAGGTTTCCTAAAAAAAGGTGATGTTGATGGCCAAGAACAATATTTGAAACAGCTCTTGTTATTTTTCTTGTTACAAACGTTTCTCCCCTGATAGGCGATTCATGATTGAATAAGATTCCATTACAGGCGAACATGTGGTAAGCTTCTCTGTAATTTACCGTAATCCAATATGCATAAAGTTTTGCAACTCCATAAGGACTTCGTGGATAGAAAGGCGTTTTTTCATTTTGTGGTATTTCCTGCGCTTTACCAAATAATTCTGAAGTAGAAGCCTGATATATCTTTGTTTTCGCAGTTAATTCCAAAATTCTAACAGCTTCAAGTATCCTTAAAATCCCTATTCCATCTGCATTAGCAGTATATTCTGGCGTATCAAAACTAACCTTGACATGACTCATCGCGGCAAGATTATAAATTTCATCAGGTTGTATTTCCTGTACATATCGGATTACATTACTTGAATCCGTGATGTCTCCGTAAAAGAAATTGAAATTTGGACTTTCTTCATCTCTATCTGCAACAAATAAGTGATCGATACGAGAAGTATTGAACAATGAACTCTTTCTCTTCATTCCCCATACATCATAATTTCTTTGTAACAAAAAATCGGCAAGGAAGGCTCCATCCTGTCCGGTTATACCGGTAATTAATGCTCTTTTGCGTTTTTTCATATTTAAACAATTTTCAACTTTGACCCTTCAGCCTCAGAAGCCTAAGAATATCAAACAAACTTTAATTTTGGGGTATTTTTTATTTAATTTTTAAAAACCGATTTGATTTTTGCCCAAATGGACTTCTCCTGATCTTCGTTTTCTTCCAGGTAATAGCCATTGCGGTTACTGTATTTTCCATAGCCATACCCATGACTATACCCATAGGTATAATAGCGGTACCCTTTATGGTAGTGATAGCCGGCAGGTTTCACGTCGTTTAAAATGATCCCGATGTTTTTCAATTCTTTTTTATGATAGAGTTCGCCGATGGGTTCCAGCACATCGCGCGAGGAGTACATCTGCCGCACCATAAAGAGGTTGGCATCGGCAAAGCGGGCCACCAGCAGGGCGTCGGTTACTAAGCCAAACGGAGGGGTATCCACAATGACAATGTCGAATTGTTCCTTAGCTTTTGAAAAGAATTCAACCATCCGATGCGAATTGATGAGTTCGGCGGGGTTGGGCGGGATGGCGCCTGCCGGGGCCAGGAACAGGTTTTCAATGTCTGTGGGCAGCACAACCTCTGAAAAGCCGGCCTGCCCAATGAGGTACTGGCTTATTCCCGGCTTGCTTTCCATGTGGAAGAGCTTCAGCAGGGTGGGACGGCGCATATCGAGCCCCACCAGAAGGGTTTTCATGGCGCCCAGGGCCAACATGGCAGCCAGGTTGGCTGAGACGAAGGTTTTGCCTTCCCCGCTGATGGTGGAGGTGATCATGATCACCTTGTGTTTTTCATCCTTGAGCAGGTACTGTAAAGTGGTCCGCACCCCCCGGAAGGATTCGGCCAGGGCCGAACGGGGGTTCTCGAGCACCGCCACCTGCTTATGTCCAAGATAATGGCCTACCCCGCCAATTAAGGGCACAGGGGTTTTCTTTTCCACATCTTCGCGGCTGGTAATCTTGTTATTCATGAGGTCGATCAGGACCAATGTTCCAAAAGGAATTAAAAATCCCATGAACAGGCCGATGAGATAGTTCATTTTCTTTTTAGGGGCGATGGGGAGGGCGTTATCTACACGGGCCACATCGAGAATCTTGTTATCGGCTACGTTGGATGCGCGTGCAATGGCCGATTCGGCTCTTCTCTGGAGGAGAAAAGTGTAAATCTGGTCGTTTACGTTGTATTTGCGCTTGATGTTGATGAGCTGGCGTTCGGTAACCGGGAGCTGCAACAGTTCCTGTTCGGCGCCGGCCAGGATGCCCTTAGTGTCGCTCAGGGCCAGGTTGTTGTTACGGATAAGGTTCTGGATGTTGTCAATAAGGCTTGCCTGCATAATGGAGATTTTAGCATCCACCTCGGCCATTTTGGGATTGTTCTTTTGCATGGAGAACTGCAGTTCATTCTTCTGGGCAATGAGGGTGTTCAACTGGGTTAGCAGGTCGGCAAGGATGGGATCGGTAATGTTCATCACCGCCGGAGCCACCACCTGGTTGAGGTTGTTCCTGTTCTTTACATATTCGAGCAGATAGGCATAGTACCGGCCCTGCAGTTCGAGCATGGCCTTGTCCTGGTAGTATTTGTCAAGCCGGTTGTATATAATGGAACCCTCGGTGGGCAGATCGTACAGTCTTTTCGATGTCCGGAAGTTCTGCAGGGTTCTCTCCGCCCCCTGCAGGGAATCGTTCAGGATGCCGAGCTGCTGGTCAATGAAGTTCACCGTGTTTACTGCCGTCTGGTTCTTGTCTTCCAGTCCCTGTTGTATATAGGCTTCCATCAGCTTGTTCAGGTATTCCGTCAACTGAAGGGCATTATCGCCTTTTACCGTGAGAAACAGCACGGAACCCCGCTTATCATCGTTGGGTTTGATGGTCAGCAGGCTCATATACTCATTGACAAGCGCGTTGCGGCTATTGATGATGAAGTAATTTTTATAGTAACTTAATTCAGGGTCGAAGGTGGCGGGATCGCGTTGCACAAGGGTAAAGTTGAACCCATCGGAGCGAAAGGGTTCGCCAAAGCGTACCACGGCATTGATATCGGGTTTGCCTTCGATATGCAATTTATATTTTTCCTTGTCTATAAAGCGGATATACACAGGGTAACCGTAGGTATTGTTTTTTGAAGTGTCGGGAATAACAATGTATGGGCTTACGTTGTACTGGTTCGAGATTTTGAATCCGCTGCGGCCCACGCCCACGTAGCTGATGTCGAAGTCGAGGGATGCGATGGCCTTATTGGTAAGCCAGTACGACTTGAGTACTTCGATCTCATTAAGCACTTTCTGCTGGGTGCGGAGAATCTGCAGGGCGGGGATGGCGCTTTCAATGCCCGAGGAGGCGCGGCCGGGGTCGTTTTCCTTGATGATGAGGGAGGAGGTGACCTGGTAAACGGGTTTGGTGTACCGGTTTACGAGCCAGGCAATGCCAATGCAGATGATGAAGGCGAAGAAGAACCAGTACCAGTTGCCGAGCAGTAAATACAGGTACTTTTTCAGGTCGATGGATTCTTCGTCCGGTGAAAAGTTTTGGTTTGGTAGGGTATTGTTCATGGGATGCCTAATGTCTGGTGTCTGGTGTCTGAATGTCTGATGTCTGATGCCTGCCCGTCCGAAGCGCAGTGGAGGCGGGTCTGGTGTCGGGTTGTCTGATGCCTGCCCGTCCGAAGCGCAGTGGAGGCGCGTCTGAATGTCTGATGTCTGAATGTCTGTTGTCTGATGCCTGCCCGTCCGAAGCGCAGTGGAGGCGGGTCTGGTGTCGGGTTGTCTGGTGTCTGAATGTCTGGGTGTCTCTGGAGTCAGGAGCTTTTAGGATGTTTTAAATAATTCATGAAGGAGGAGATATAGTTCATTAATTTTTGCAGGTTTTCACGGCGTTCTGCAGCAAGTTCAGGAGTGATAAATTTTTGGTCTTCTGCAATATAATACATGCTTTTTACTTCGCCGGCGGATCCTTTGGCAATATTGAGGAAATTACGGAATTCGGCATCGCTGTTTCGGCAGAAGCCTTCAGAAATATTGTTCATGATGGAAATGCCTGCCCGGATGATCTGATCGCGGAAGGCAAAATCCTTACATGCTTTAAAGTCAGCATAAATGCTGGTTACGTACTCACGAGACATTTGCCAGATTTCGAGGTCTTCGAAGTTTTTGATGGTGGGCATACTATATAATGTCTGATGTCGGGTTGTCTGATGTCTGGTGTCTGATGCCTGCCCGTCCGAAGCGCAGTGGAGGCGGGTCTGGTTGCCTGGTGCCTGGTGTCTGGTTGTCGTGCGGTTCCCGATCGCTACGCGTCCGGGCTTCGACTCCGCTCAGCCCGAGAGATTTCGGCTTCGCTCAATCCGGCGGATTTCGGCTGCGCCTCAACGTGCGGTTCCCGATCGCTACGCGTCCGGGATTTCGGCTGCGCCTCAACGTGCGGTCAATGCCTGGAATGAATGAAATAGGGTGGATAGATTTGGAGATTCAAGGATTGAGCGATTTAGCGATTTATGATTCAGCGATTCAACGATTTTCGATTCAGCGATTTACGATTTGACGATTCAGCGATTTATGATTTGACGATTTAGCGAATTGCGATTTGGCGATTCAGCGATTGAGTGATTTTCGATTCAGCGATTCAGCGATTTACGATTCAACGATTTACGATTTGGCGATTCAGCGATTTATGATTCAGCGATTTATGATTCAGCGATTCAGCGATTTGTGATTCAGCGATTTATGATTCAGCGATTTTCGATTTGGCGATTTTCGATTTGGCGATTGAGC
>JAKAMP010000292.1 GCA_021812865.1 Bacteroidota bacterium
TTCTTTGTAATGAACGTGGTTACTTTTCAATGCGCGAAACATTGCATATTCATCTAAGAAGATGTGGATTGAAAATTTCCTTTCAACTCTTTCGTCAATGTGTATAAAATAACCTTGGATTGACAATCTGTTTTTTTAATGGACTCACAAAAAAGAAATACATTTATTATTTGCATTTCAAGCTTTTTTATTACATGTGCAACACTTATGCTTGCGTCAACATTTACGCTTTATCATGAGCATGTGTTACATATCCCTAAAGTGCAGTTAGGGTCTATTCAAGCTTATGCCACATTGGCAATGTACGGGACTAAGTTTTTTTCAGGGATTATTGTTGATATCTTTAAGAACTACAAAGTCGTTTTAATCATCGGATCTATTTTAACCATGGTGACAAGAGTCCTGTTTGCTTTTGTGACCGCCCCCTTTAGTATTTTTATATTGCGCTCTGCTGAGCGATTAACGAAAGGATTAAGAGCGGTTCCCACTGATGCCTTCCTAACGATCAATGCAGATAAAACGTCTGTAGGACATGTGATTGCAAAAAAACAGGCTTATTATACGGCTGGAGGAATTGCAGGCGCTTGTATCGCCGCGATATTTTTGTATGTATATCCCACAGGGTTCACAACGCTTTATATCTTGACAGTGATCCCTGGAATTCTGGCAATCAGGGCTGTTCCTCCGTTTGCTCCGTTTACCGCAAGTTCCATACCCCTGATGATCGGGAGGAAATTGGACGAATCGATGGGTACATAGTTTCTTTGAAGAAAACGGCGATCAATTTCCGGTTTACCGCTTATACCCTTCACTACATGGGGAATATAAGAATACCCGCGATTGCTGATGATTGCCGACATATTGGCCAACTGAAGCGGTGTAATGCCTAATTCTCCCTGTCCTATCCCCATGGAAATGATGGTAACCGAACGCCAGCTGTTCTTCCCGTAAAACCGATCGAAATATGCATTGGTAGGGATAAAGCCTGCCAGTTCATTAGGAAAATCAGTTTCGAGCGACCGGCCAAACCCAAAAGAAATCACATAATTTCTCCATGCTGTATATGCTTCTTCCGTGGTTTTATAAGCAGGATTTTCAAGGATTGCCCTGTATACGTTGAAATGGTAAGTATTGCATGAATTCTGTATCGAGCCGGGCAGATCCAGAGGAGAGGCATGGTTATGGCATTTTTTCACCATGCCTGCAATCACGGTACCCATGTGGCAGGAAAACGTGGTGGCAGGGGTGATCACTCCTTCCTGCAGGCCAATCAGTCCCGTGACCAATTTGAAAGTTGAACCGGGAGGATATTTGGCCATCAGCGCACGGTTGAAAAGTGGCTTTACCGTGTCTTGTGAAAGCATCTTGAAATTTCCGTTCCTTATCCGCCCCACAAGGAGTGAGGGATCATAGCTGGGGGAGGAAACTATAGCGAGAATTTCACCGGTGGAGGGTTCAATCGCTACGATGCTACCGCTGTAAGGCTTCATTAATTTTTCACCATACTCCTGCAGATTCTCATCAATAGTGCAGGTAAGGTCTGCTCCAGATATAGCCTCTTTGTCGAACCTCCCGTTCTGGAAAGATCCCTTGTTCTGCGAATTCACATCCACCAGGTATATCTGCCGCCCTTTGATTCCACGGAGATCGGTTTCGTATGATTTTTCTATACCGCTGATCCCGATATAATCGCCCATCTGGTAATAATCGTCTTTCTTGATGAGCGACTCATCCACTTCACCCACATACCCCAGCAGGTGAGCGGCCATGGGATGTGTATATTTCCTTAGTGTACGGGGCTGTACATAAAATCCCGGAAACTGATATATTTTATCCACCATCCGGGCATAAGTCTCGTCGGAAAGCTGCTTTACCAGCACAGAAGGTTGAAATTTCGAAAATCGTTTGGCCGCCTGGAGTCCTTCCTCCAGCTGCTCCCGGCTGATGTCAAGCAGCTTGCAGAATTCCAGGGTATCAAACGGCCTGAGCTGTTCGGGAATTACCATCATATCATAGGCCGCCTGGTTGTATACCAGCAAACGTCCCTTCCGGTCGTAAATCAACCCACGGGCAGGATAAAGCGTAACAATCCGCTGGCTGTTGTTGTCAGAAGAAAGCCTGTAACGCGTCTCAATCACTTGCAGGGAAAAAAGCCTAACCAGGAAAATAAAAAACAGCAATAGGATCAGTCCTGTGATCACATACCGCCTGTTGCTGAATACATTCATCGCTAATCCCTGTAAAAAAGAAACTGTATGGTGATGATCAGGAGGGTTGTCAGAGCCGTGCTAAGTACCACCCTGGCAAAGGTGTAAAAAAAATCAGAAAACCTATACGCTTCGATAAAGAATAAGACAAGGTGATGAGAGAAAACCAGGATCAGGGCATACCGAAGGTACCAGTTGAATCCGTAAAAATGAAGGCTTGGATTGGTACCCGTTTCATACCCTTCCCTGGGAGATATTAGCCGGAGGGCATAAGGACGCACAAATGCCATGAAAATGGTCGCTGTGGAATGCATCCCCGGTGTATGTGTGAAAAGGTCAATGCTTAGTCCCAGAAAGAAACCCAGCACCAGCAGTAGCCATTGCGGGGTCTGAAATGGCAGCAACAGGATGAACATGATGTACAGGTAAGGATTCAGATAGCCTCCCATCTGAATATTATTCAGCACAAATACCTGAATGAGTACCAGCAGAATAAACTGCAGAAAATATCTCGTAAAGAGCCTAATCATTCTTCATCTTCCCTTCCAGTTCTTTTTGTTCATTGGACATCAGGTTCTGGACCACAGTAACAAATTCCAGTTGGCTGAAATCATTGGATAATCTCAGCCTGACGGTATAAAAACTGCCATTTGTGATCCAGAAGTCCTCTACATAACCCAGAAGGATATTTTCAGGGAACACCGTGGTATATCCACTGGTTACTATCGTATCTCCTTTCTGAATAGTCACATGAAGAGGAATATCGCTCAGCACGGCTGTTTTGGTATTCCTTCCCGACCATTCGAGTGGTCCGAAGTAATTGTTTTTCTTCAATTTGGCGCTTACTCTGAAATCGCGGTTCAGCAGCGAAATCACAAGGGCAAAATGGTCTGAAACGGCACCTACAGTTCCCACAACGCCATC
Organism: Bacteroidota bacterium; assembly: GCA_021812865.1. Taxonomy (GTDB): domain Bacteria; phylum Bacteroidota; class Bacteroidia; order Bacteroidales; family JAAYUG01; genus JAKAMP01. Next base: position 3,132 of record JAKAMP010000292.1, read on the forward strand.
CGCGGTGATCACACCCATTCCCGGCTCAATCCCCTCTTCCTTGCCCTTGTCAAGCGTAAGATAGTTATACTGTTTGTTGGTTGAGTTGTTGATAACCTTTGCCGAAATGTAACGGTAGTGCAGCTTGTGCAGGGTATCGTTGTATACCTTGAAGGCGGTATCCAGCATCAGGTACCCCGAAGGCAGCATGTTTTTCAGGCGGGTATTTTCGTCCATCAGTTTCCGGTTTACCTCCCTAAGGGACATGTATTCCTTCAAAGCATTTGTTTTCTTGAAGAAAGCGCTACCAAGGGTTTTACTGAAGTTGAAAAAGCCAGCATGCTGGTAGTCGTTTTGCTGTACGAGAATACCAACCGAAATACTTTCAATGACAATGAAAAGAATGACGAAGTGATACCTGAGAAGAATATTGAGTAGATTTCTCATGAATCATCGGTTCCAGTAGATTGATTACCGCATCAGGAATGAAAAACGATCAACATTTTTAAGGGCAATGCCGGCCCCCCTTGCCACAGCGTGCAACGGATCCTCGGCCACCTTGAAAGGAATATTGATCTTGTCGGTAAGTCGCTTGTCCAGGCCCCTCAGTAAGGCTCCACCGCCGGTGAGGAATATTCCTTTCCCAACGATATCGGCATAAAGCTCAGGAGGAGTGCGTTCAAGCACGGAAAGCAACGCATTTTCAACTTTGGTGAGTGATTTGTCCAGACAATGGGCAATTTCCTGGTACGAAATGGGAATTTCAATCGGCATGGCCGTCATGAGGTTCGGACCGCGTACATTGAAATCCGGGGGAGGTGCATCGAGTTCAGGCAAAGCCGATCCCACATTGATCTTGATATCTTCCGCGGTGCGCTCGCCGATTTTGATGTTGTGCTGATGACGCATGTATGCCTGAATATCGGCGGTGAACCCGTCTCCGGCGATACGTATCGATTCATTGCAAACAATACCTCCAAGGGCAATCACTGCAATTTCAGTAGTTCCACCGCCAATGTCAATAACCATGTTGCCTTCAGGGGCTTCCACATCCAGACCGATACCGATGGCTGCTGCCATGGGCTCATGAATCATATATACGTCCCTACCTCCCGCATGCTCGGAAGAGTCGCGCACCGCACGAATCTCCACTTCGGTGCTGCCTGAGGGAATCGATATCACTACGCGCAAAGACGGGGTGAACAACCTTTGCCGGGGATTGATCATTTTGATCATGCCACGGATCATCTGCTCGGCTGCATTGAAGTCGGCAATCACACCATCGCGGAGTGGTCGTATGGTACGTATGTTCTCATGGGTTTTACCATGCATCTGGCGTGCTTTTTCGCCAATGGCGATCATTTTACCCGTGGCCTGGTCAATGGCAACAATCGAAGGTTCATCGACTACGATCTTATCATTGTGAATGATGATCGTATTGGCCGTTCCCAAATCGATAGCAATTTCCTCTGTCAAAAATGATAGCAATGCCATAATGTGTATGCTGTT
>JAKAMP010000293.1 GCA_021812865.1 Bacteroidota bacterium
GCGATGAGTGGTGCGTGATTGAAGAGGGATTTGACCCAAAAAACCATAAAGCCTCCGAGAGTCTCTTCAGTCTCGGAAACGGTCATATGGGTCAGCGGGCGAATTTCGAGGAACAATACAGCGGAAAAACTTTAAGGGGCAGCTATATCGCAGGGGTTTATTACCCTGACAAAACCCGGGTAGGGTGGTGGAAAAACGGCTACCCTGAATATTTTGCAAAGGTACTGAATTCTCCGAACTGGATTGGCATTGACTTCCAGGTAAACAACGAACAGCTTGACCTGGCAAAATGCAAAACCGAAAACTTCCGGCGCGTACTAAACATGAAAGAAGGTTACCTTGAACGGTCATTCATAGCGTATATGTCGAATGGCGACAAGATCAAGGTTGAAACCCGGCGTTTCATCAGCATGGACAACCAGGAGATCGGAGCAATACAATATTCCATCACCCCGCTGAATTTCAGTTGTGAGGTATCATTTACCCCTTATATTGACGGGGATGTTAAGAATGAAGATGCCAATTACGACGAAAAATTCTGGAACATCCTCGAAACGAATGCCTGGGAATATGAGGGATTCCTTCTTGCCCAGACGAAAAAACTCGATTTCCGCGTTGGTTTCGGAATGAAATATGGCTTGTTTCTAAATGGCGCCAGGTTCAAATCCATGCCAACGCTAATCAAAGGTCCCAAAAAGACCGGGAACCTCATTAAACTGAATATTAACCAGGGAGATCATGTCACCCTTTATAAATATGTGGCTGTACTCACTTCCCTGGATCATCCTGCCGACCAGCTTGCCCAGCGCACCATGAAGGTGGCCGAGAAAGCTGCCAGGGAAGGATTTGATGCCTTGTTCGAAGCACATAAAGCCCGCTGGGCCGACATCTGGTCATACAGTGACATACAAATCAAGGGAGATATTGAAGCACAGCAGGGAATACGGTTCAATATCTTTCACCTGAACCAGACATACACCGGGAAGGACGAACGGCTCAACATCGGTCCCAAGGGATTTACCGGGGAAAAATACGGCGGATCTACCTATTGGGATACAGAAGCGTACTGCATCCCCTTCTTCATCGCCACTGCACCAGCCAAAGTTACCAGGAACCTTCTGCTTTACCGGTACAAACACCTGCAGAAAGCCATTGAAAATGCACAAAAGCTGGGATTCACCCATGGAGCTGCATTGTTTCCCATGGTTACTATGAACGGGGAAGAATGCCATAACGAATGGGAAATCACCTTTGAAGAAATACACCGAAATGGCGCCATCGCTTTTGCAGTTTACAATTATATCCGGCATACCGGCGATGAGGCCTACCTGGCAGAATACGGACTTGAGCTGCTCATCGGGATATCCCGTTTCTGGAGCCAGCGTGTGCATTACTCGGGCATCAAAAAGATGTATGTAATGCATGGCGTAACCGGTCCGAATGAGTACGAAAATAACGTAAATAACAACTGGTATACCAGCACCATTGCCCAATGGTGCCTCGATTACACCCTCGAATCCATTCAGAAAGTAAAAAGCAGTAATCCCAGGAAATACAAGGAAATCAGGGAAAGAATTTTCTTTGATGAGGCGGCAGAAATGAAAAAATGGGAGGAAATTTCAGGGAACCTTTATTTTCCTTATGATGAGGAGCACCAGATATTCCTGCAACAGGAAGGTTATATGGATAAGGAGCAGATACTGGCACGGGATCTCGATCCCTCCCAACGTCCCATAAACCAGCATTGGTCGTGGGACAGGATTCTCCGGTCATGTTTTATCAAGCAGGCTGACGTTTTGCAGGGCATATACCTGTTTGAAGAAAGATTTGACGACCATACCATCCGGAATCATTTTGATTTCTATGAAGGGCGTACCGTGCATGAGTCATCCCTGTCGCCCTGCGTTCACAGTATTCTTGCTGCCCGTATAGGCAATATGAAAAAAGCGTATGAGCTATACCTGCGTACCTCACGCCTGGATATAGATGATTACAACCATGAAGTTCACGAGGGCCTTCACATTACCAGTATGGCCGGTACCTGGATGTCGATCGTTGAGGGATTCGGAGGAAAGCGCGTTCGCGATGGAAGGCTTACTCTTTATCCGCTGATCCCGTCAAAATGGACAGAGTATTCCTTTAAGATCACTTTCCGGGAAAGCCACCTGTTGGTAGTGGTCGACAATGAAAAGGTTACACTCACCGTAGAACAAGCGCCCCTGCCGGTCATTCTTTACGGGGAAGAATTTAAACTGACTCCGGGAAAATCTGTAAAGGTGCCGGTAAAAAATCAACGAAACTGAAACCCAAAGGTATAATCAATGACCTCGGCTAATTAATCAATTCAATATGAAAAGGACACAAAAGATGATTTACGGATTTCTTTTCCTTCTGGTGCTCGCATGGATTGTGTATGCCTGTTCAACAGGGGAGAAAAAAGTTCAGCAGATAGTCAACCGGCCTGCTCCGTCGGAAGTGAAGCACCTCGACTGGACCCGCCAGGCGGTGATTTATGAAATCAATGTAAGGCAGTTTTCGAAAGAAGGAACCTTCAAGGCCGTGGAGAAAGAACTTCCACGGCTTAAACAGCTTGGCGTTGATCTACTCTGGCTAATGCCTGTTAATCCCATCGGGATAAAGAACCACAAGGGTAAACTGGGAAGCTATTATTCGGTGAGGGATTATCGAGCCATCAATCCTGAATTCGGGAACATGGACGATTTCAAACATCTGGTGGATGCAGTGCACCAGCAGGGTATGAAGGTCATAATCGACTGGGTGCCGAATCATACCTCATGGGACAATGTGCTTACCAAAACGCATCCCGATTATTACATGAGAGACTCCCTGGGGCATTTTGTTTCGGCCTTTGACTGGACCGATGTGATCAGGCTGGATTACAGGAATCCTGCCCTGCGTCGTTATATGATCGAAACCATGGCATGGTGGTATAAAAATACGGGCATTGATGGTTTCCGCTGCGATGTGGCCCATATGATACCGGTCGATTTCTGGAACGAGTGCCGGGCAGCCCTCGATTCTATCAGGCCTATTTTCATGCTGGCGGAAGCCGATCAGCCTTTCCTGCACAAGAAAGCTTTTGACGCTTCGTACGATTGGAAATTCTTCAACATCATGAACGAAATTGCCAAAGGCAAGATGAATGCCCGTGAAGTGGAAAACCATTTCAACTGGGTCGATACCACTTATCCCGGTGATTCCTACCTGATGCAGTTCACCTCCAATCATGATGAAAACTCATGGAACGGTACTGAATACGAGAGGATGGGCAATGGGGCCAAAACATTTGCAGTGCTCTGCGGAACCCTTCCCGACATGCTTCTAATATACAATGGACAGGAATCAGCCTTCAACCGTCGTCTCCAGTTCTTTGAAAAAGACAGCATTTCTTGGGGCACCTATGCGCTGACCGATTTTTACAAGACCCTGATCAACCTGAAGAAGGAAAACAGAGCCCTGTGGAATGGAAATGGAGGAAGGCCGGAATGGCTGGATCATTCAAACGATACAACCGTGGTTGCCTACCTCAGGCAGAAAGAAGGAGATAAGGTTGTGGTCATTGCCAACCTTTCCCCACGCACGGTGGAAACGGTTCTGAAAGATAAACAGGCAGAAGACAACTATACCAATGTTTTCACCGGTGAAAAGGCCACCCTCGGGAAAGGTACCCAGTTTGCCTTGAAACCCTGGGAGTACCTGGTTTTCAAACACAAGTCACAGGAAACAAAATAATAACATAGAAAGTGGAAAGCGAGCAGTTAAGCAGAGGTTAGTAGTTAGTAATTGACTGGTGGAGGGGTCCTGAAAAGGACCCCTTTTTATTTTATCTGTCGATTGAAAAGCTTTGCATAAGTTTTGGGTTTAGCATGAATATTGTATGTTATCTTAAAAAACTAAACACCCACCTGACAGGTTTGAATGTCAGGTGTCAAATAAGGTATCGATAAACAACCGTTCATTGAATGCTGGAAAAGTTCTCTGGGGAAGACACACGTCGTTAGACGGCCCTGATTACTGCATTTGAATGCAGGTATTACAACCACTTTAATTTACCGTCAAAATCCAGCGTATGATTACCTTACAAACCATTTTCAGAAAGTCCGAGGGACTGGAAGAAATTGTATTCAGAAACCGTAATAAAGAATATGGAGCCTATGCACTGAGGAAGGAACTGCCTGCTGCCCTAAATCGGTCGGCCGTTTTTATTATTGGTGCCGCTGTAATGATCAGCCTGTTACTTCTTCATTTCAGCAACCGGGGTGTACCGGTCAAGCTTTCTCTGCCCACTGAGATCACCACCACTTTTGAAAAAATTGATCGTCCCGATTTTAAGTTGCCGGAACCGCCTCCGGCTGCTCCTTCCTCCGAAATGATGCATAGTCTGATTTATGACTGGAGCAAACCTTTGATTGACGAGAATGCGATGCCGGAAATCAATCCACAAGGCCCGGACAATATTGACTATCCTAACGGGACAAATGATTTTCCCCTTGTCGCTCCGCAAACCATACCCGAAACCGACGGAAATGGTATATTTGGCAAGAGTTTTATAAGGGTTGAGGAGATGCCCACCTTTCTGGGAGAGGGAATTGACAAG
>JAKAMP010000294.1 GCA_021812865.1 Bacteroidota bacterium
TGGCTTGAAGATAGTGTGTTTGTGCCCATCAGTACCCGTAATCCGGGTGACCGCAACCTGATGATTCTTCAGCAAACCAGCCTGAACGTGATCCTGAACAGCCACGCTGACCATTCCTGCTTGCCGGAAAGCATGTCATTTCATATTCTCCGTACGGATATAGAGCCGGTTGAATCACCCGACCTTCACCTTCCTTCCATGCGGAGCGATGATCTTCTGTACATCCTTTTTACCTCAGGATCTACAGGCATTCCAAAAGGTGTGCAAATTTCCCGCAGGAATTTTGACAGTTTCCTGGAATCGTTCATTGGAATTGGCTACCGGTTATCACCAGCCGACCGCTTTCTGCAGATATACGATCTTACCTTCGATGCCTCGCTGCATTGTTATGTGCTGGCCTTGTGTTTTGGTGCATGTGTGTACACGGTACCACCCGATGAGGTGAAATACACCTATGCCATGAAGCTCATGCGCGATCATGAGTTGACCTTTGCCAAGATGCCTCCTTCTACGGTCGCCTATTTGAGACCCTATTTCAAAGATATTCATCTGCCCAAAATGCGCTACAGCCTGTTTGGCGGTGAACCTCTGTATGCCGACCTGGCCATTGAATGGCAGCAGTGTGTGCCGAATGCCTGGCTTCAGAATGTGTATGGGCCTACCGAAGCCACCATCAATTGCACCTATTACGATTTCATTCCAGGTAGAAAACCCTGCAAATCATTCAACGGAATCGTGTCCATTGGAAGACCATTCGGCGATTCCAGGGCGGTGGTAATTGACGGGGAAGGCCGGCCGGTTCAGGATCGCACGAGGGGTGAATTGTGTATTGCCGGAAGTCAGGTTTCTCAGGGCTATTACCACGACGATGACAAGACCTCTGCCTCTTTCTTCACGATATTCTCCAGCATGGGTGAGCGAACCTATTACCGCACCGGCGACCTGGTAATGCGCGATGCCGATGGCGATATTATGTATATCGGCCGGATCGACAACCAGGTGCAGATACAGGGCTTTCGGGTGGAGATGGGTGAAATTGAATTCCATGCCAGAAATTTTCCCGGGGTAGGCCAGGTGGCAGCTATTGCCCAGCCCAATGAAGTGGGAAACATGCAGATATTCCTTCTCCTGGAAAACTGCCCTGTAAAACTCGAAGAACTCAAGGAATATCTCCGGTCGAAAGTTCCGGCTTACATGTGGCCTGCCAGGATGATCCCTGTCACCGAATTTCCTAAAACCGTAGGTGGCAAGATCGACCGCAAAGCCCTCGCAGGCCTCATCTGATATGCTGGCAAATGGACGCGGTCAACGAAAATCCGGAATTATATCCCTTTATCGCCGATATTGAGGAAAACCTGTATGCTTTTTACAGGAGCTTTGAAAAGGGAGGGCATGCCGGTTTTTATTTACAAGATGGTCTCGCCATGGTTAAAAGTCGTTCCTCGGGCTGGCCCGGCTTCATCCTTGGAAACAATGCCAAACCCGGATCATTGCCTGTGCTTCTGAAGGTCGCCGCCACCGGCATTAGTAAGGGCGTTTTTCCCCCGTTTTGGATCCTGCAGGCAACCGATGGTCAGGAGGAGGCTTTTAAACAGGCTGGCTTTCACCTGGTTAACCGTTGGAAAGGAATGGGACTCATGCTTGATCAGTCTGCCGGAGAAGAGTCTTTGCCAGACGGTTTCACCATTCGAACGGTCAGCGATTCATACCAGGCAGAAAACTGGTTCTCCGTGGTCAAAACCGAAGTGCTGGGCAATTATGATCTTTCGCTGGAGCAGTTTTCGGCATTGGTCAGCGATGATGTCTTCCGCCTGTATGTGGGATACCATGGAGAGGCGCCGATGTGCACAGCCCTGTTGTTTCTCACCGGAGAGGTGGCCGGCCTGTATTTCGTGGCTACCAACCGGGTGTTCCGGAACCGGGGATATGGAACAGCCATTACGTTTCACGCTATCAGGGAGGCGCAGCGTTTGGGCTATCGCAGAATGGTACTGCATGCCACCCGGAAGGCCGAAAAGATATATGCCAGTCTTGGATTTGAATCATTTTGTTACTTGAATATTTTTTGGTTTCCACCGGTTCATTAACTTTGAACTCCTGGTATAAAACATATTCAATGGATCAACAGACAGTTCTCATACAGGTACAGGATATTTTCAGAACTGTATTCGAAGACAGCCGGATGGTGATCACTGCAGAAACCGCACCAGCCGATATTCATAACTGGGATTCCCTTACTCACGTGTTGCTGATCTCGAAAATTGAGAAATCTTTCGGCGTTAAATTCAGTCTCGACGACATGCTTGCCTTCGAGAACGTGGGCGACATATGCAAGGGGATCATCGGTAAAAAACCTTTTATCTCACAGCAGTAACCCTGTAACTGGTAATCTCTGCTCGCTTAATAAAATAAATATCTGTCGATGGAACTGGTAGAAGTAAAGGTGGGCGAACTGAAAACCTTTGCACAGTCTGAATATTTCAGGCAGATGAGACAGATTCCGGTTTCATCCCCCAGGGCGTATTCCCAGTTCCTTAACCCATCGGCAGATTCTTCCGAAGTTGTCCTGGTATATGCTCTGACCGAGGATGGCGCTTTGGCCGGGTACATAGGCATTCTTCCTGCCTCCCTCATTACAGGCGATCGTCACACGCATAAGGTATACTATAATTCCTGTTGGTGGGTGCATCCGAAACTGGGCAAAACCATCGGGATGAAACTGTTTTACCGGATGCTTCAACTAAGCGGCGGCAGAATGGTATTTTTTGAACTCACCACCCGAACGGAAACAATTCTGAGAACTTTGGATGGAATAGTATTTCCGCCCGTACAGTATGGAATGAAGGCGTATCTTGGAATTCCTTCTCTCCGCAGCGTATCCGGGATATTATCCGTAAATTGGCCTGTTCAAGAGCTGTTGCATTTGATTGGTTCTGTGGTCAATCTTCCGTTTCATATAAAGAACCAGCGCCGGCTTTCCCAGGAGAAAAAAAACATGGATATTTCCATAGAATATATTGGTTTTCCAGATGAGACCCTTTGGCAATGGACAAGGCAGTTCAACCAGGCGATGACTGTTTTTCGCGGATATGAAGAATTGCGCTGGGCGTCAGAAAATCCCTGGATGATTGAAAGGCAATCTCCATATTCCAGGGAGCGGAAAAAATATTCTTTTTCGCTGGTGGCACACCGTTGGAGGCATTTTTGGGTAAAAGTCAATGTGAACAAGCAAATGGCCGGGCTGGCCTGCTTTACCTCGCGAGACGGGAATTGCCGGATTCCGTATGCCTGGTTTGCAGAGGATGATTCGGAAACGATGGGACTGGCCATGCTGGAAGTGCTTATCAGCGAAAAGGCTCTGTCCGTAACCTGCTTCAATCAATTGGTTGTAAATGCATTGAGGGAAAAGGGTTCAAAAATATTTCTGCATACCAAACCGCTTTCAAAGACCGTAGCCTGGACTGTCGATGTGGATCCCTTGCTGAAGGAAGGATTTGAAATGCAGGATGGAGATGGTGATGCGATATTTACCTGAAAAATAATAATGGATCTATGCTTCTCCTGGATCACCCTGGCTATCGCGGGGAGCATAGGTGTCGGAAACACGCAGTACTTTCTTCGACAGGCTGAGATACCAAAGCAGGTAGTAGAAGTTCACAATTACACCTCCAAGAGAGAGCAAACCAAGCGCCAGTAGTATATTCTTCGTGAGTATCCCGATCAACATGGCAATAAATCGCAATACTAAGTTAGCAAATGCCAGTCCGAACTGTATGCGTTGCTGTCCGGCCAGGTCAGCAATGAATGCCAGGGGGGCAGTGAGATAAACGGAAAGTAGCCAGGGAAGGATCAGGCGAAGGTATACACCTGAAATATACCATTTGTGGCCGAAAACAAATCCGAATACAGTAGGAGCAATAACCGCTGCGATGCCAAAAGGGACGATGCCAATCAGGAGAAGTCTAAGAATCAGTTCCTTCACCTGTTTATAAATGATCTCGCCCTTGTTCGAACGCTCGATCATGCGCTGGGAAAACACCTGGGTGATGGAACTGGCAAAAACCGTAATGGGTTTGTAAACCACCCCGAAGGCAATGGACCAGTACCCGGCAATGGCCGGACTGAAGTAACTGGTGAAAATGAAAACAGGAAGACTCGCCGAAAACACATTGGTCATGGCATGCAGCATCCTGAATTTTGGAAAATTAATGTATTTTTTTGCCTGGGTAAACATCTCTTTCCATCTGATATCGGCCAAGTATGAACGGTATTTCCTTATCAGCTGCCACCCAAGCTGAATGGTCGAGATGGCCTGCCCGAACAGTGTACCGGCAATCAGTCCGCCCGACCGCATTCCCCCATAACCGAATCCCAGCTTTCCGAATGCAATACCCATGCTCTGGAAAATGTTGTATGTGGCCATATAATTGAACTCCTTCTTACGGTTTGCCCAGTAGGTGAGGAGCAGGCAAAATGCTGCGAAAAAAACCGACAGCGGGATCCAGGGCAGCCAGGATTGTATATCAGGATCACCAAGCATCTTGGCCAGGGGGGCCGAGAAAAGAAAGGCGATCAGTAAAATGAAAATACTTACAGA
>JAKAMP010000295.1 GCA_021812865.1 Bacteroidota bacterium
GGTCTTTACCTTGTTGAATGAATGAAACCGTCCAGAAAATATTTGCTCATTGTTTACCTGTATATAGCCGTACCCTGTTTCCGGTTTGCTGGGTTTGATTCCAAGGGTAAGCAGGGAATCGTAATCTGCGGCAAAATCAAGGGCCAGCTCAACCAAATCCTTGAATTCCTCTTCCCTAATGATTAGGTGATCAGAAGGAGCCACCACTACCCTCGCATTTTCGTTTCGTTTCATGATTTTATAGGTTGCATAGGCAACACATGGTGCTGTGTTCCGGCGCATGGGCTCAAGCAGAACATTCTCTTTCGAAATGCCGGGAATCTGTTCATAAACAATCCCTTCATAATCGGCATTGGTTACCACCAGAATATTTTCCCGTGGTACAATTCTGCTGAAACGATCATAGGTCTGCTGCAGGAAGGTTTTCCCAATCCCCATAATATCCAGAAACTGTTTGGGCTTTGATATACGGCTTAAAGGCCAGAAACGGCTGCCAATGCCGCCAGCCATAATGATGCAGTAATTGTTCTGATTCATTGCGGTTTATTGAAACGGCATAAAGGTAAAAAAAATCCAATGGAGGTTAATCTTCTTCGGCAATGCTTAATAAATATCTTTTACTCAAATATTATTAATTTTGCTGAAATTCCTTTTTTATGAGGTTCCTTCATGATTTTGGTCACTACTGTTTGTTTATCAGCCAGGTGTTTACAAAACCTGAAAAAACCAGACTCTATTATAAACAGACGGTAAAGGAAATCGAAAAGCTGGTGATCGATTCCGTTGGCATTGTAATTGTGATTTCCATATTCATGGGAGCCGTCATTACCCTTCAGACACGCTATAACCTTGAAAATCCGTTGATTCCCTTGTACCTGATCGGGCTCACCGCACGCGACACCATGCTTCTTGAATTCTCATCCACCATGGTGGGACTGATCTTGGCAGGGAAGGTCGGCTCAAGTATAGGTTCGGAAATTGGCACCATGCGGGTTACTGAACAAATCGATGCCCTTGAAATTATGGGCGTAAATTCCGCCAGCTTTCTAATACTGCCTAAAATCACTGCCGCGGTATTTTTTAATCCCTTTCTTACCATGCTCAGTATGTTTGTGGGCATATTCGGTGGTTACCTGGCTTGTGTTTTTACAGGCGCTTTGCCTCCTGTTGATTATGTATATGGCATTCAATACTGGTTTATCCCCTTCTATATTTCCTATGCCCTGGTCAAAACTGTGGTTTTTGCCTTTATCATTACCACCGTTCCTGCATATTACGGCTATTATGTCTCAGGAGGTGCACTTGAAGTCGGTAAGGCTAGCACACGCGGGGTGGTTTTCAGCAGCATCCTCATCCTACTCGCAAACCTGATCCTCACTGAGTTAATCCTGGCAAAATGATCGAAGTACGAAATCTCAGCAAATCTTTCAATGGCACCTCAGTCCTGAGGGATGTCTCTGTAACCTTTCATACCGGCAAGACCAACCTGGTGATCGGCAGCAGTGGATCGGGAAAAACTGTTCTGCTGAAATCGATTATCGGCTTGCATGAAATAGAAGAGGGCGAAATTCTCTATGACGGCCGTGAATTTACTAAACTCGGGTTCAAGGAAAAAAAGGAAATCAGAAAAGAAATTGGCAGGCTCTTCCAGGGCAGCGCACTGTTCGACTCCAGCACTGTGGAAGAAAATGTGATGTTCCCCATGGATATGTTCACCGATATGACATTCGAGCAGAAGCTTGAAAGAGCCAATTTTTGCCTTCAGAGAGTCAATATAATAAATAAAAACCATCTGTTCCCTTCGGAGCTGAGCGGTGGGATGAAAAAAAGGGTGGCCATTGCCCGCGCCATTGCCCTGAATCCCAAATACCTTTTTTGCGACGAGCCAAACTCAGGCCTTGATCCTCAGACCGCTATTCTTATCGATGCCCTGATTAGTGAAATCACCCATGAGTACAATATGACCACGGTAGTGAATACCCACGATATGAACTCAGTAATGGAAATAGGCGACAAGGTCATGTTCATTTACAATGGTCAGAAATATTGGGAAGGAAGCAATAATGACATACTGAATGCCACCAGCACGGAATTGAACGATTTTATATTTGCTTCAAACTTGGCCAAACGGATAAAGGAGAACATGTAGGCCCCAGCTGTCATAAAAATAGAAAGGCCATGAAATTCATGGCCTTTCTATTTTTATACAATCCCTAGTATCAGGTAAAAATAATCTGGGAATCTTCTCCGCCAGCAATTTCATAGAATTGTCCCACGGTGATGATATCTTTTACCAGGTCGCTAAGATCTTCTTTCTTGAGCTTGAACATATCGATCGCGAGCTTGCAGGCATAGATTTCTCCGCCGCCGGCCGTGATCATTTCGAGAAACTCATCTACAGGTGGAATATCGAGCGCTTCCATCTGGCTTTTCATCATGGCCGATACACCGGCTTCCACTCCCGGGATAATGCCCAGCAAGCTGGGAAATGGTAATCCTCCCGGCATTCTCATGGCAGGATTTCCAAGCACTGCAGTGTGTAACTTTTTCATCTGCTTTTTCGTGATGGCATCCAGGCCGAAAAAGGTGAAGAACAGTTTGGTTTCTATTCCTTCCATTACAGCGCCATTGGCCATTACCAGTGCAGCATATACATCCTCAATTGAGCCCTTGGCACAAATGATGGATACTTTTTTCAAAGCATGATTGTTTTCGCTCATGGTTTTTCAATGTTAAATTTTACACACAACTTGTTGGTTTTGCCACTCCGGCAATTTTCGTAGCTTTCTTCAGGGGCGCTCCCGGGAAGAGCTCATAAAATCCTTTGATATCAATAATTCCCGATTTGCCAACCGAACGGATGGTGAGGGCCTCCCCTTTCTGTACCCGGTCACGGATGAAATCAATTACTGCAAAATGCTTTTCGGTAAGGGCAATGCCTTCCTCCTTCGCTACTTCAACAGCGATTTCCTTATTCCATTCTGAAGAATTGAGAAAATATCCTTCATCATTTACCTGGATAATTTTGCCTGCAAACGTTTTTGTAGCCATATGTTTACTTTATTAAAAGGTTGAGTATGTATTGATTGAAACTTAATTGGTTCTCTTGCCGGTCATGCTCATGTGATTGGTAACAGGAAGATGCCTTGCCTTCAGGAGGATCTGCCAATAGATGAACTTGAAGGCCAGTTTCCCAAGATGGTTGATCCATGATTCTTTGAGAAGGGCGAAAGGCCCAAGTACAGGGAACGGATATGTACCAGGCAAAGGTTCAGTATCGTAATTGAAATCGATGAGCGCTCCCTTGCTGTGTCCTGATTCAATATAACAGTTGGCATGCCCGTCAAAACTGGCTGTCATAGGCTGTCCGTTAATGGCACAGAGAAGGTTCTCTTCCATTACCTCTGCTGCGAAATGAATTACCGATCCTGCTTTGGATGCTGGAATATTGGATGCATCGCCGAGCACAAATATGTTCTCATATTGTTGTGACCGGAGCGTGTGCTTGTCGGTAGGCACAAAATTCAGATCATCGCCCATGCCGCTACGTTCAATCACCTCCGCTCCCATGTGTACCGGTATGCTGATCAGCACATCAAACTTCACTTCCTTGCCGCCATAATCAACAATTTTCTTTTCTTCAGTATTTACTTCACTCAGGTAGAAGTCGGGTACAATATTGATTTTCTTTTTTTCTAGCAGACCACCAAGCATGGCTGAAGCCCTGGGCTTGGTAAATGCACCGGATAAAGGAGTAACATAAGTGATGTTCACCTTGTTACGGATTCCCCTTTTGGTAAAGAAGGAATCGGCCAGCATGGAAAATTCCAGGGGAGCTACCGGGCATTTTATGGGCTGTTCGGCAATGTTGACCACCAGTTCACCACCTTCCCATGTCTTAAAAAATTCACCAAGCTTTACAGTTCCTTCAGGAGTATAAAAGTTGAAAATGCTTTTCCCCCAGAGATCTTCTTTCAGCCCGGGTGTCTCTTCAGGAACAATCCTGGCTCCGGTGGCAATAATAAGGAAATCATAGGCTATGCGATTACCATTGTCGAGGATTACTTCATTTTCTCCGGGATTAATCTTTTCAACCCCTTCAAACATAAGGTTAACCCCTTTGCTAATGAAATTGCGCTTGGGCTTGACAATCTGGTCTTTTGTATAAATTCCAAAGGGAACAAATAAAAAACCTGGCTGATAATAATGCTCTTTGTGCTTATCCAGTACGATGATTTCCCATTCGTTTACCGGAAGCGCTTTTCTCATTTTGTTGGCCATGATTGTACCACCAGTACCGGCCCCTAAAATCACTAATTTTTTCATATCTTTATGCGATTAATTTTGATGATCTATTCTGTGCCTTTGTATGCATCAAAAGTATGCTGAGAATTATATATGTTAAATATGTGACGCCTATGACAATTATCACTTTATGATATATATCATATGGCCCCTCAATAAAGCCCCTTTATGTTATGTCTATCCCAAATTCATGCAATTGCCATAACTGCCAGTTAAAGCCACTCTTCTACCAGAAAATTAATGAAGATGAATTTCAGTTTCTATGCGATTCCCGTTCAGAAAC
>JAKAMP010000296.1 GCA_021812865.1 Bacteroidota bacterium
TGCATATCGCCAGCCGTAAAACCCGTAACACCCCTGGTGAAGACGAGGGCGACAACTACATCGATGGCTTCAGGGCATTGAAAATGCTAAAGTATCAACACTTCGTAAGCTTCGAATGTGGAACCAAAGGCGACAAAAAAGTAGCACTCCCCAATGCCTTCACCATGCTCAGAGAACAGTGGAGACTGGCATAGGCCGGAACATCCTGTCCCTAAAGAAAAGCTGTCCCCGTGGACGGCTTTTTTCATGCCCATCGCTCACATCGGCGACCACTTGAAACCTTAAACCCAAGACACAAAACGGCCCATTCCCCATTTCTTATGATTCATCGATAAGCTTGTCCGCCTCAAAGGAGCATAAGCAATGCTCATGGGGCAGAGCCCCATGAGCATTGAACTGCCAAACGGCTATGCGATAAAATATGTGCTTTCGCCCCTTCAGGGTTTTTAAAAACAAATCCGTTAAAAAATGAAATAATCCCATCAAAATCAAACAAACTATTCCGTGTACTCCCTACCTTTGCCCATGACTTCCCGAATCCGTTCGCGTTTATCATAATCGAATTGTAATCCTTATCCAACCATGAAAAATCTCCGTTCTGCAGCGAAATCCCTGATTGTCCTCTTCCTGATCGGACTTTGCCTTCTTCCAACCCTTAAGGCGCAGGATACCACCTACCCGGTATACACAGGCAACGACCTGGGCGTAATCTTTACCCCAAAGGAAACAAAGGTGCGGATATGGGCTCCGACCGCTGCCGCAATGGTGATGAAGCTCTATGATGAAGGTATGGGCGGTGCTCCCATACACATCGATTCCCTGAAAAAGGATGTGGCCGGCACCTGGGTGCTTACCCTTCCAGGCGACTGGAAAAACAAGTACTACACCTTTCAGGCCCTGAACGGCGCCAGGTGGAGTAACGAAGTGCCCGATATTTATGCAAAAGCCGTGGGCGTGAACGGGAACCGCGGCATGATCGTCAGCCTGCCGGAAACCAATCCTGCCGGCTGGAACAGCGATAAGCGCCCACCCCTGAAAAGCGCCGCCGATATCATCATCTGGGAGATCCATACCCGCGACTTCTCGGTGAATCCTTCTTCCGGCATGCAGCATAAAGGCAAATTCCTCGCCTTCACCGAAAGGGGGACCCATACACCCCAAGGCGCTAAGACAGGGATCGACCATCTTGCTGACCTGGGCATTACCCATATTCACCTGCTTCCTGCCTTCGATTTCGCGTCGATCGATGAAACCCGCCTGGATGAGAACCAGTACAACTGGGGCTACAGTCCGCAAAACTTCAATGCCCCGGAAGGTTCGTACAGCACCAATCCCTATGATGGCAATGTACGGATCAAAGAGTTTAAGGAAATGGTTCAGGCCCTGCACAAGAGCGGCATCCGCATCATCATGGATGTGGTATACAACCATGTGGCCTCGGCTCCCGAATCGAACTTCGAGCAACTGGTACCCGGCTACTTTTTCCGCAAAAACCCCGATGGAACCTACAGCAACGGCTCGGGCTGCGGAAACGAAACCGCCTCGGAAAAACCCATGATGCGGAAATTCATGATCGCCTCTGTGGCCTATTGGGCCCGCGAGTACCATGTGGACGGTTTCCGCTTCGACCTCATGGGACTGCACGACATCGAAACCATGAACGACATACGCGCCGAACTGAATAAAATCGATCCTTCCATTTTCATCTACGGCGAAGGATGGACTGCGGGCAACACCCCTCTGCCTCCCGATGAGCGGGCAGTAAAGGCCAACGTATCGAAACTCAACGGCATAGCCGTCTTCAGCGATGACCTGCGCGACGGCATCCGCGGAAGCTGGTCCAGCGCCACCGACCCCGGCTTCATGTGCGGAAAGGAAGGCACCGAAGAGAGCATCAAATTCGGCGTGGTGGCCTCCACCCGTCACCCGCAGGTGGATTACAGCAAGGTGAACTATTCCAAAGAACCTTATTCCACCTCACCCCTTTCCACCATATCCTATGTATCATGCCACGATAATCCCTGCCTGTGGGATAAGGTCAACCTCACTTGTACCAACGACCCCCTTGCGTTGAAACTGTTAGCCGACAAGCTCGCAAATGCCATTGTGCTTACCTCCCAGGGCGTATCGTTTATGCAGGCCGGCGAAGAAATCCTGCGCACCAAGCACGGGGTGGATAATTCTTACCAGTCGCCCGACTCCATCAACTGGATCGACTGGTCAAATAAAACGAAGTATGCCGGGATATATGATTACTACCGGTCGCTCATTCACCTTCGAAAGAACCATCCTGCCTTCCGCATGCCCACACAGGAAATGATCGTAAAGCACCTGCAATTTCTCCCGATGCCAAAACCTGTAACCGTGGGCTACCACATCTCTGACCATGCCAACGGCGATACCTGGAAAGATATTCTTGTCTATTTCAACGGCAATGACCAGGATGTACCTGTAACCCTGCCTGCAGGCGACTGGCGCATCGTGGCCAATGGCAACGAGATCGATGAAAACGGACTGCGCATCAAAGGCTTCGACAAACCTGTGCATGGCAACGCCATCCTTCCGGCCAAGTCCATGCTCATGCTGGTGGATGCGAAAAGCCTGCGGAAATAAGAGGGACGAAAGTACTTCCTAAAAATGCATTTGAAAGCCAGGAACAGGCTCGCTGTTAATCCGTCAGATGAATCATGTCCGAAGGCTTATCCCGTTGCAGTACCGATATCCGGGGTTTCCCGTTCAGATGGATTCCTTTTTCCCTTAACTTTTGATGAAGGCTGTGCAGGGCCCGTTCGGGGGTATTGTTGTTCCTGCTCAGGTGGGCCAGGCAAATATGCTCGAGATGATCTCCCAGGTTGTGCGCCAGAAAATCCGAGGTCTGGTGATTACCCAGGTGGCCGTGATCCGAACGTATCCTCGCCTTCAGGTAGGGAGGATAAGGACCCTCCAGCAACATCTGCTCGTCGTAATTCGATTCGATCACCAGCAGGTTCGCTGCTTTGATATATGCGGCGGCGGTGGAGCAAATATGGCCCAGGTCGGTTGCGAGGGTGATCTTTTTGCCTGCTGCCTGAATATGGAAACCAATAGTTTCGGGAGCATCGTGAAAAACAGGGAATGCCTCGAGTGCAAATTCTCCCATGTGAAACAATTGCTGAAGCCTGATTTCCCGGAAAGAGGCGGAAGTTATGCTGAAATCGGGAGAAAGGATGCTCTTCCAGATCCTGGAGGTGGTGAACACAGGCAGTTGGCTTTTCTTGACTAGTTGATACAGCCCCCTCACGTGATCAGTATGATTATGCGTGATGAGCACACCCAGGATTGACTGCATGGATATGCCCAGGTTTTTCAGGTTCTTGCGGATGGAGGTGCCTGAGATCCCGGCATCGATCAATATCCCGTGAAACCCGTTTCCCAGGTAATAACAATTTCCGCTGCTACCGCTGCTCAGGCTGCAAAACTCCAAGGCCATGGATGAATGGATCAGTAAGACAAAGATAGCACGAGTGGTTGAATATCACGAGACAAGTCTGTTCCAAATCGGGAAATTCCCCTCCATAAGTCTCTTTCGTGAAGGATACCGACGAAATGGACGAGGCTCCCCTGCACAAACGGATCATCCGCCACCGCGGGGACCAGAAGACCAGTAGACCATTAGACCAGTGGACCAGCAGACCAGTAGACCAGTGGACCAGCAGACCAGCAGACCAGTAGACCAGCAGACCAGTAGACCAGCAGACCAGCAGACCAGCAGACCAGTGGACCAGCAGACCAGCAGACCAGCAGACCAGTGGACCAGCAGACCAGCAGACCAGTAGACCAGCAGACCAGTAGACCAGCAGACCAGTGGACCAGCAGACCAGCAGACCAGCAGACCAGTAGACCAGTAGACCAGCAGACCAGCAGACCAGCAGACCAGTAGACCCTCCTCCAATAGTCCATCCATCTCCAAAAAAAAAGCCATCCCATTTCTGAGACAGCTTTCGCTTTCGTAGCCCCACCAGGAATCGAACCTGGATTTAAGGTTTAGGAAACCTCCGTTCTATCCATTGAACTATAGGGCCATCTATATTGATTGTATCTTTTTCTTCTTATCTCTTTATTTTGTGACCTTAGTTCCTTTTTTGTATAAATTGCTATATATGAAATAGTTTTGACTTTAAAAATTCTTTACCAACACCACTTTTTAAATATTTCTCCCTAGCTCTTGCCTCTATTCTGCTTGCCAATTCTTCTTTATATATTAACTCCCAAGGCCTATACCCTTTTGTTGATTTTGTCAAACCTTGGTTGTGTTCTCTTATTCTGCGTTCTACATCATTTGTAAAACCCACATAAATTCTCCCATCCATTTTGCTTTTTATAGCATAAACTATAAAAACCATATTCTACTAATTTCAAGCCTCCGTTCCCTGCCTGCCGGCAGGCAGGTATCCATTGAACTATAGGGCCATTCTTCTTGATTGGTAACTACTTCATTAATATTTCAAACCTACGTTTCATGCTTGCCGACAGGTATCCATTGAACTATAGGACCTTCATCTTTTGAGTGCACAAAATTAGACATTTTCGCTTACCTCACAA
>JAKAMP010000297.1 GCA_021812865.1 Bacteroidota bacterium
CGGAATAAAAATACCCATACCGTGATAGAAGTTGACGGAGGCGTGACCCTGGAGAATATGCCCGGCCTGGTTGCCGCAGGTGTAGATGCTTTTGTGGCAGGAACGGCGGTATTCAAATCGGATGATCCCGTGAAAACCATTCATCTCATGAAAAATACCTGACCAGAGCGCTATGACGCGCGGCCTGAACGTTCAGACGAAGTCGCTGAGGTATTGGTATTTTTCTGTTATATTTCCCTCCTTCACAATGGTGGCCCTGTCTATCATATCAGGTTCATGATGCCCCAGCAGCGCCGGAAATACCCGTTCAAGCAAGGTGTTACCGAATGATTCCGAGGAATCACGGGGCATCTCACCGGGAAGGTTATCCACAGCCATTACCGTAACATGGGATTTGTCGCTAAATGCCTTGTTTTCGAGGCCGGATTGCAGATTAAAATCGTAATAGGGATCTTCTATAGAAGATGCCCTGACCGTGGAGATAATGGGGCCGCATACATCGCAGCTGATATCGGCTACAACCCTGATGCGGAAGGCCGGATCCAATATTTCTTCCTGACCAATCAGCACAGGAGCTTTCGGGTCCCAGAAATGGGCAGAAATATATAGATCGGCAACCCTTGTAAAAGGAACAAAAGCTGATTCATACTGCTCCGGAAATGCTGCAAAATGGCTGAAGTCAAAGCCCGGGCTACTTTTATGCCGGGTATAATCCTGTGGGCCAAGCTGACAATATACATGTCCGCCAAAACTTTTCTCAAGAAACTCAACCTTTCCCACCCTTTGTGCACCCAAACAGTTCATTACTTCTATAACACCCCCAGCCACCCTGCCTTCCCCGGTGATCAGGATTTTCACAGGTTCAAATTTTATGCTTTTCAGCGTGCGGCATAGTTCTGCCATTCCGGATAGTGTATTTGCCTGGGGAATGGAATACAATCCATGACGCAAGCCCCACGCCCTGATCGCATGATAAGCGCCTACAATCCCTGCCCAACGGCCAAAGGCCACCACCCTTATACCTTTCTCATCGGTCAGCATCTCGTAGTCGATAAGGGTGATCTTCCTGCGAATGATCTCCCCGAACATTTCGCGGTTATGGGCCTGCTTCTTCACCACATGCGCAAAAAACAAATAGGGTTTGCCGGGAATGAGGGTTTCCTTTTTAACTTCTTTTACACCCATGAGCAGGTCACAATCCGACAAATCTTCCTTCAGCATAACCCCTGCCCTGCTGTATTCATCATCACGAAAGGCCCGGTCGGGACTGGGTTGAACACAAACCTGCACACCGGTATACATGGCCATGAGCCGGGCTGCCTGAACAGGCGTAATGGGAACCCTGCGGTCGACAGGTGTTTTTGTTTCCCTGAGAATGCCAATCTTCTTAATATTCAGCATAAAAATATTTCTTCACTGAATAAAAGTATTGAAAATCTTTTATTTCCAGCCTAAACATAAGATATTATAAAGCAGGTGACTGAATCCGGTTTACGCTTTCCCAACCGGTTCAAACCAGCAGCAGGCATTTGCATGGATTCCATTAAGGGCCAGATTAAACGCAACATCCGAATATCAAACCATTGAAAAAAGTCTGTTCATTGATGCAGTTCCTGTTGCTAAAAACCATACAGGATTGGTAGGTGCAAATGATATTATGCCTTCACTGCCTTGACCACCACGAAACTTCCTTTTCCATATCCTTCCTCCGGACTCTCCACACTGAAAGTAGCGGGATCAGCCAAAGTTTGGATGATTGCGCTCATTTTAAAATTATGTCTTTCTAAAAGGTTTACAATTTCAGGCGCTGAATAAAACTGAGCGTATTTATAAAACCGGCTTTTTTCTTTTCCCTTCTCAAGAAATTCTCCAAAACGGGTTTCCCTGTCGATAATGGCGACAATGACCTCTCCATTGATTTTCAGAATTCTATACGCCTCGCTGATGGCCTGTTCCGGATTATTGACAAAGCAAAGCGTAGTAATGAACATCGCAAAGTCAAAGGATTCAGAATCGTAAGGCAAATTTTCAGCAATACCCTTCTGCACATCGAGGCCTCTTTTCCGGGCATATCCAAGCATGCTTTCAGAGGGGTCAATGCCATACCTGACACCCAGCTTTTCGGCAAATATCCCGCTGCCAATGCCTATTTCCACGCCGGTTTTCCATGGTGGAATTGCCTGTTTCAACGCAAGCAATTCCGTTTGGAATATTATGTTATTTTCCACGAACCAGCGCTCATAATCCGCAGCCAGATCATCAAAAGGATTGTAGTTCATCATCAGAAAGTAATTACTTTATCGCTATCAGCCACCCAATTGGTAAGTTCTGCCATCGTGCTGATCTCCGCCCCTTCGATCAATTGAATATTTTTCAGTCCACGGGCCTCTGCGCACGAACCGCAGATCTTCACTTTTGCCCCTTTGGAAATAGAGAATTTCAGCATACGTTCAGTATTGTAATATCCATTCGGTGTGTTCTGCCCGGCTATTGCGCAGTTTGCAGCATCGGCCATTAGGAAGATGCGCACTTCCACATCTTCATGCTCCCTTCCCAACTGGTTGGCTAACCTTAAAGCATTGTAGGCTTTCTCTGTCCCGTACGGTGCATCATTGATCAGAATAAGAATTTTTTGCATGGCATGAATATAGTTTGGTTAAAAATTAATGATTTCCGACCAAAAAAAGCAAAAGCGCTTGTCCGGGTACTAGACTGCCTTTGATTCCATAAGTCTTGTCTTCCATTCCGGGTATCCAAAATCGAGTCTGCGAACCTTATATCCTTTCTCACTGAGTGTTTTCACCGCCTCATCAGCCAGCACACAGAATGGGCCACGGCAGTAGGCAATGATCTCCTTGTTACCCGGCAGATCTTTCAACCTGCTGATCAGCTCATCCAACGGAATGGAAACCGCTCCCCCGATGTGTCCGGATTGAAATTCGCTCACCGGGCGCACATCCATGAGCAGTACATTTTCATTCTTTACCAGTTCTTCCAGCTCTTCCAGGCTGACTGCCTGCAATGCTTTACAGTCTTCCCGCTGACGGCTCAGCGTCCTTTCCAGTTCAGCGATCTCGTTTATGGCGTATTTCACAATATGATGGTACATCGCCAGAAATTCATTGTTCGCGAGGGAATAATAAACATAATGTCCCTGCTTCCTTGACCTGACGATATTGACTGACTTCAGAATCTGGAGATGCTGTGAGGCATTGGCCACAGAAATGCCTGTCGATTGCACTATGCCTTCCACACTTTTTTCTTCCTGTGAAAGCATTTCAATAATCTCAAGCCGCTGCGGATTGGCCAGGGCCTTGAGCAATCTGGACAGCCCATCATACATAACATCCTTGAATTCCCTGCTTTTCATCATATTTACAATTAGGTATACAAACATATTCCATTTATTCTATTATTCAACTGACTTATTGAATATAAATTGAAAATACCCTATAATCCATATACACGATGCGGCCTTCCGTCCAGAATTCCTGATGGACTTAATCTGTAAAACAGGCGCCGGAAATTAAGGAATTGGGTACCATGAAAGAATAGTTGTCGTAAATTCGCCATCGGTAACAAAACCCGATAAAACCCATTAGCCATGACAGGTTCAACACTTAAATGCTGGATCATATTTCTTTCCGCCGCCCTTACTTTTCAAACGCTTGCAGCACAGGATTCCACCGAGCTGAACAGTGGATGGATATGCCACCGGAAAAACGAAACCCGGGAAAATGGTGAGCAGATTTCAAAACCAGGCAACCGTCTTACAGGTTGGCTCCGTGCAACGGTTCCAGGGACGGTACTTACCACCCTTCTGCAAAACAAACTGGTTCCCGATCCCTTTTTCGGGATGAATAATGAGAAGATTCCCGACATCTATACCACTGGCCGGGAATATTATACCTATTGGTTCGTAAAGGATTTCGACGCCCGGTATGCAAGCGGCAATGACCTGGTATGGCTTCATTTCAGGGGAGTGAACTACGGCTGCGACATCTACCTGAACGGTCACCGGCTGAATGAACAGACGCACTATGGCATGTTTCTAAGGCAGACCTATAATATAACCCCGTTTCTCTCCATTAACGGTCACAACAGGCTGGCCGTACTTGTATATCCTCCTGATCCTATTGGCAATCCGAATGGCGGACAGGGCGGCGACGGCACTGTAGCAAGGAATGTAGCTCACCAGTATGTGGCCGGCTGGGACTGGATTCAACCCATACGCGACAGGAATACCGGTATTTGGGATAAGGTAACCCTTGAAAGGACAAAACAGGTTGATCTGCAGAATCCACATGTGATTACCCTGGTGCCGGGCAAAAGGTACCCGGGTCAGAACCAGGAACCGGCGGTGGTCAGGTCCAGCGCAGAACTGAACAACCCTTCTTCGGGAATTGTGACCGGCACCCTGCAGATGGAAATGGCTGGCATCATAGTGCAGAAAGAAGTTTCACTTCAACCCCATGTGGTTACGGAAGTCAGTCTGCCCGACCTGCAGCTTCCCCGTCCAAAACTTTGGTGGCCCAACGGCTACGGGGAACAATACCTCTACGACG
>JAKAMP010000298.1 GCA_021812865.1 Bacteroidota bacterium
CCTGCGCGAAGCGAGTAACAAATCGCAGGATAATTGATCCAGTTGATCATAGGTATGGAAGGGCTTTATTGTGAAGGCGCCCGTCAGGCCTCACGGGCAGCCCGTGCGCCTGCCTGCGGGATATGAGTGAGGTCAGACGTAGGATCGACAGTAGTCATTCCATAGTCAGACCATCGCAGTCTCTTAACCCATGAAAAATCAGATCTGCGTTTCCGTCACCGGCGGACTGTCTCGGAGACCGCCGCATCTGCGCAAATTCTCTCCATCTGCGTCAGCCAAAAGTGTATATGGGTTCCATTTTTGTATTTAGTGATTAGTGATTTGTGATCCGCCTTCTCTGCGCTTCGGACAGGCAGGTTAGTGATTGGCTAAATCGAAATTCGAAAACCGATATTCGCAATTCAACTCCCCACCATTGATATCTTAGAATCTCTGAATCTTTGATTGACACAAAGCCACACAAGACACAAAGGCTTATAAAATCATTTGATCGGTTTCAGTTTTTGTATTTTGAATCTTCGAATTTGAGGAATACCTGGTCTCCCGGACAATTTTTTTGCCAAAAGCAAAAGCCAATGGCTAATAGCCAATAGCTAACGGCCCGCTCCTCATTCTACATGGCAAACTGAAGCTCGGTAAGCATTTTATACAATCCTTTTTCATTGGCCAGCAGCTCGGCATGCGTGCCCTGTTCCATCACGGTGCCGTTTTCCAGCACAATGATGCGGTCGGCGTTGCGTATGGTAGCCAGCCTGTGGGCGATCACCAAAGAGGTCCTGCCCCGCATGAGCTTGTCGAGGGCTTCCTGCACCAGCCGTTCGGACTCGGAATCGAGTGAAGAGGTTGCCTCGTCGAGAATAAGAATAGCCGGATTTTTCAGCACTGCCCGGGCAATGGCAATGCGCTGGCGCTGTCCGCCGGAAAGCTGCACGCCCCGTTCTCCCACAATGGTGTCGAGCTTTTCAGGGAAGGAGCTGATAAAATCCCAGGCATTGGCCTGCCTGGCCGCTGCGATGGTCTCCTCGTCGGTTGCCCCCGGCCTGCCATAGGCTATGTTCTCACGCACGGTTCCTCCGAAAAGAAACACATCCTGGGGAACAATGGCCATCTGCGACCGTAGTGAGGTAACCGGGAACAGTTTACTGTCGCGGCCATCGAACTGGATGGTTCCGTTGGTGGGCTCGTAAAATTTAAGCAACAAGGATACCAGGGTTGATTTTCCCGCTCCGCTCGGTCCCACCAGGGCCACCTGCTGACCGGGTTCAACGGTAAAGCTTACATTCTTCAGCACTATATTCTCCTTCCGTGATGGGTATTCAAAATCAACCTTGCTGAAGGTAATTTGTCCTTTCAACCGGTATTCCGGGCTCAGAACCTTTTGCGTATCTA
The DNA here is from genome assembly GCA_021812865.1 of Bacteroidota bacterium. Taxonomy (GTDB): domain Bacteria; phylum Bacteroidota; class Bacteroidia; order Bacteroidales; family JAAYUG01; genus JAKAMP01. Next base: position 1,390 of record JAKAMP010000298.1, read on the forward strand.
TGTCTTCAGCAGGTTCTTCAAGCAGGAGTAATAATTTCTCAGCAGCGCCGATGGCCCGTTGCAGGCGCGTATACACACCGGCCATGCCCGCAATGTTACCGGCAATGAATCCCGAATAGATCACAAACGAGAATAGTTGTCCGGCCGCCATATGTCCGGTGGCGATGAGCGATGCGCCCCGCCAGATCACCGCGCCCATGGCCGTGAAGAACATCAGCACGATGAACGACATGGCCGCCTGGTACTTGCCTCCCCTGATGCCCATCCGGGCCACCTCATTGGTCTTTTCCCGGTAACGCTCAATCTCGAAAAGCTCATTGGTAAAGGCCTTGACATTTTGAATGCCCTGCAGGGTTTCTTCCACGATGGTGTTCGATTCGGCAACGAAGCTCTGAGCCTTTTTGGAAAAACGACGTACGGCGCGCCCGGAAAAGAAAGCAAACAAAGCCACCGCAGGCAGAATGGCCAGCATGAACAGGGTGAGCTTGAATGAACTGATCGTCATCAGGGTTATGCCGCCCACAATGAGAATAACCTGTGAAATCAGGTCGGCCAGGGAGGAAGTGAGCGAATCCTGCAGCAGGGAAATATCGGCCGAGATGCGGCTGTTCAGCTCACCCACACGCCTGGAGGCAAAAAAACTCATGGGCAGTTTGATGAGATGATTGTATAAATGCTGGCGTATGGAAGCCAGTGTCTTTTCCGTAACTTCAACAAATAGCCGGGTTCGGGTGTAGGAGGATACGGCCTGCACTACCAAAATTGCAAACAGGATCAGCCCGGTGTGCGTAATATCGCTGATCATCTTTCCTTTATTGCCCAAGTCGACCATATTGCCCAGGAATTTCGGGAACATGAGGCTTGCACCGCTCGAGATCAGCAGCAAAAGCATGCCCAGCGCGAATTTGAGCCGGTAGGGTTTTAAAAACCGGTAAAGTTTAAGAAACTGTTTCAGCCCGCTACCGGCTTTTTTCTTTTCATTCACTTCTGCTTCAGCCATATATCCATTATATCATTTTGTGCCTGTATCAACAGTAATCGGGGCCTTATGGTTTACTGCCGTTGATCTTTTTATACCGGCAATCTTTAACATTCAAACCCTAAACCTCAAGCTTCAAACCTCAATACTCATACAACCCCACATCGATGAATTGTCCCCCGGTGGTCTGGTGGCAATGCACCGCAAGGGTGTTGGTTCCCGGGTGCAGCACATCCTTCACTTTTTTGCCTGTCAGCGCCTTCTCATAGGAACTGGTATACCCATCCACCGTGGCCACAGGAACGCCGTTGATATAAACTTCTGCATCCTCGTCGTGACAAATGGATACGGCAAGTTGGTTGTCAGAAATTTTGCCCGGCTGGAATGTTCTCCTGATCCAAATATCGCTGGTACTCCAGGGCGTTCGGGTATTGAAAATGTCTGGCGAGCCAAACCCTGCCTGCCCGGTTTTCCAGGTCTCATCGGAGAAGTCGGCTGCATACCAGTCGCCGGTCGGCTTGTCAATCGTGTATTTCCATTCATATCCCTTTTCTGTTGAAGGGGGAAGAATAACCTTGCCGAGCTCCACAATCTTCAATGGGGCCCATGGGCCCTGCACATTGGTTCCCCTGCTTTTCCATTTGTTCCACATGGCTTTGTCGGCCAGCATCCTGATGAAGAAACCTCCCACAACCGACCTGGCCTGGAAGCCAACCATATAGGCGTTATCGGTGATGTACCAGTCGGAAAGCGGCACCCGCTGCGGCGTTTGGCTGGCAAAGTCGTAAACCGGATCGAAAATAACCTGGAAACCGTTCTTGTCGCTTGCCAGCGTTGCCGTCCAGGTAATCCAATCGTTCTTGGTGTACCGTTCACGGCTGTCGAGGGGCAATCCAAACTCGGCCATTTTTGTATGATAGAAGGAAAGCTCCTTCTGAATCATTTCTTCAGGAAAAAGATGCAGTCCCAGTATCTTATCCCATACCAGGTTGTATTTCTGGCTCCAGGTTCCCGGGCGATCAAAGGCAAGTTTGGTATGATCGCCGTCGCTGGCTTCTTTTATCCATTCTTTGGCCATAATCTCGGCTTTCTTCCTGATTCCCGCAGCCTTTTCTTTCCTGCCGGTCATATCGCAGAGCATGGCATAGCTGCCCAGGGCAACGATGGCTTTGGCCGAAAGGTTTATATTATGGGCCAGGTGACCGGCAAAGTCGTCGGTACAGAGCTGATTTTCAGGGTCGAAACCCTTGGAAAGAAGATAATTGCTCCATTTTTCGAGCACTGACCAGTTGGCTTCGGCAAACTTTGCATTGCCTTCCATCTTCGCCAGGGCTGCCATCATGATGATCATATTTCCTGTTTCTTCCACGGGCATCTGGTTTTCCTCGGTCTCTTCCCCTCCGCCGTATACCTGGCCTGTGGCATGGGGGTACGTTCCCAGGTCGTGCGGGGCAAAGGGAAATTTCCAACGGGAAGAACCGGCATAGGCAAGATTCGGTTCCAGGGTGGCTTTGGTAAGCTCCGGACTGAAAAGGAAGAAGAACGGGGAGGCGGGATAAATCACATCCACCGTGGCGATGCAACCGTTGCTGAAGTTTTCCTTTGGAAACATGAGGGGTTTGCCGTTGGCGTCGGCAACCAGCTTATGCGCGGCAAGGCATTGCGGGTACGCCAGTTCACACATGGTGGCGTATCTGGCTCCGCCCATGGTGTTCAGGTCGGTATACAGCTCCTGGTCAAAGGCAGCACATGATTTCGAGATGCCCGCATAATCCTTCAACGCTTGCGTGAGAAGCTGTTCCATGGTCATGCCGTTTCTTCTCCACCAGGCGCGCAGGTTGTCATCGAAATATTTGATGCTGTACAGGTCGTCGTATGCCAGCAGGGCCAGGGACCGGGCTCCTTTGGGGGAAACCATCCCCAGGTTCCATGCGCTTCCCATGGTCACCTGTCCATCCGACACCTTGCGCGGCTGGCTCAGGCCAGAGGAGGAGGGAAGGGTTCCGCTTGCTATGAAGCTCTTCATGATTTCCTCCCGGCTTGCAACCAGTGTCTGCGGATTCTGGCTTGAGGGCACAGCGAGGTATGCATATCCCCAGTCAATGCGGAGGTTGTCGCCCTTCTTCTTCAGCACAGGCTGACTGGTCGTTCCAACCTTCAGGGTATGCAGTTCCGCAACCGAAGGGGCGCTCCATT
>JAKAMP010000299.1 GCA_021812865.1 Bacteroidota bacterium
AGTGGATTACGAAATTACCCGTGAAGACTACATCGACATCGTAAAGCGGGTGCAGGAAAATTTTCTTGCAGGCGTACAAACCAATATCAAAATGCAAACCTTTGCAAGCCTGAAAGATAATTGGGATTTCTTTTCCCGCAAAAAAGATTACTCACGCAGTCATCGCCTGGGTGAATTTTCTCCCACACGTACCTTCAGAGGACACAGTGGAAGCAAAGGAAAGAATGCATAATATAATATTCTATAGAGCGAATTGAAATGGGAGCAAGAAAAAGAAATGCCGCTGAACAGCGCAAGGAAGAAAATAAGACGAAATATTTCGCTTCTTTACGCGATTGCCCTACCTCGCCCAGGAAAATGCGTCTCGTGATCGATATGATCAGGGGAATGGAAGTCAACAGGGCTCTGGATGTGCTTAAATACAGCACCAAGGAAGCATCACGGGGAGTGGAAAAGCTGCTGAAATCGGCCATTGCAAACTGGCAAAATAAAAATGCAGGCGTTCGTATTGAAGACGTTCACCTTGTGGTGAAAGAAGCGTACGTAGACCAGGGCAGAACCCTTAAAAGACTGCGTCCTGCTCCTCAGGGAAGGGCTCACCGGATTCGCAAAAGATCCAACCATGTTACCATCTACATCGACACTGTGGTTGAAGTAAAACAGGCAGAAGAAGTTCAAACAAATTAATATTGATAAATGGGCCAGAAAGTTAATCCGATAAGCAACCGTCTCGGCATAATCAAGGGGTGGGACTCAAACTGGTACGGTGGGAAAGATTTTTCCTCCAAGCTGCTGGAAGACAATAAGATCAGGGAATACCTGAATGCGCGTCTGGCAAAGGCGAGCATTTCGAAAGTCATTATCGAAAGAACCCTTAAACTGATTACAGTTACGGTAAATACTGCACGTCCCGGTATCATTATCGGAAAAGGCGGGCAGGAAGTGGATAAGCTTAAGGAAGAACTGAAGAAGATCACCAAGAAGGAAGTGCAGATCAATATATTCGAAGTCAAGAGACCGGAGCTCGATGCAGTGATCGTGGCAAACAATATAGCCCGCCAGGTGGAAGGCAAGATTTCTTACCGCCGTGCTATTAAAATGTCCATTGCTTCGACCATGCGCATGGGAGCCGAAGGGATCAAAGTCCAGATTTCCGGCCGCCTTGGGGGCGCTGAAATGGCCCGCAACGAGAGTTACAAAGAAGGAAGAATTCCCCTCCATACCCTGCGTGCCGACATTGACTACGCCATTGCAGAAGCGAATACCAAAGTGGGTGTTCTTGGTGTGAAAGTGTGGATATGCAACGGGGAAGTGTATGGAAAGCGCGATCTCTCGCCCAACGTGGGTGCAAAGAACGCAAAGCCCGGCAAACCTCAGACATTTAAGAAGAGAAAAAAGTAAGATAAAGCATAAAAGGATATAGCCATGCTACAGCCAAAGAAAACCAAGTTCAGAAGGCAACAGAAGGGAAAAATGAAGGGCAACGCCCAGAGGGGTCACCAGCTATCCTTCGGTTCATTCGGAATCAAAGCCATGGAAGAAGCCTGGATTACCGGCAGGCAGATTGAAGCAGCCCGGCAGGCAGTTACCCGTCATATGAAACGTGAAGGCCAGATTTGGATCAGGATTTTCCCCGATAAGCCCATCACCAAGAAGCCCGCTGAAGTACGTATGGGTAAAGGTAAAGGTGCTCCCGAAGGATTCGTGGCTCCTGTAAACCCCGGACGTATCCTTATTGAAGTGGAAGGAGTACCTCTTGATGTGGCAAAAGAAGCCCTGCGTCTTGGCGCCCAGAAGCTCCCTATTCCTACCAAATTTATTATCCGCAGAGACTTTGTTGAATCAAATATATTGTAAGAAATGAAGACAAAGGAAATCAGAGAGCTCTCCGTTAAAGAAATGGAAGAAAGGATCGATGCCGAGAAGAATACACTCATCCGTCTCCGTCTCAATCATACCATTTCTCCGCTCGATAACCCGTTGAAAATCAGGCATACCCGCAGAAATATTGCTAAACTGCTTACGGAACTGGGTCAAAGGAAACAGAATACCAAGTAATGGAAAATAGAATGGAAACCAGAAAATTAAGAAAAGAACGTATCGGCGTTGTTGTCAGCAACAAGATGCAGAAGTCCATTGTGGTTGCCGTGAAAAGAAAGGTGAAACATCCCATCTACGGTAAGTTCGTGAACAAAACCTCTAAGCTGATGGCACAGGATGACGAAAATACCTGCCAGCCTGGCGATACCGTTAAGATTGCCGAGACCCGGCCGTTGAGCAAGAACAAGAAATGGAGATTAGTAGAAATCATTGAAAGAGCTAAATAACTATGATTCAGCAGGAAAGTAGGCTCATAGTGGCCGATAACAGTGGTGCAAAAGAGGTCTTGTGTATCCGTGTACTGGGAGGTACAGGCAAGCGCTACGCATCGATAGGCGATAAGATCGTTGTGACCGTAAAGAGCGCCCTGCCCTCTGGCGAAATCAAGAAAGGTACGGTTACCAAGGCAGTGGTGGTAAGAACAAGAAAGGAAATCAAACGACCCGATGGTTCTTTGATCCGGTTCGACGACAATGCTGTGGTTCTCCTCAATAACGTCGATGAAATGAGAGGCACGCGTATTTTCGGTCCAGTTGCCCGCGAGCTCCGAGATAAATACATGAAGATCATTTCTCTGGCACCGGAAGTTTTGTAATATTCATAATTGTATAGCAATGGCGAATAAGTTTCATATTAAAAAGGGCGACATCGTTATCGTTAACGCCGGTGAATCCAAGGGAATGCAGGGACGCGTTCTGGAAGTGATTACTTCCAAGGAAACCGCGATCGTGGAAGGTGTGAACATGGTTTCCAAACACACCAAACCCAATGCCAAGCATCCCCAGGGTGGTATCATCAAGAAAGAAGCCCCCATTCATATTTCAAACCTTGCAGTGGTTGATCCCTCTACAGGCAAAGCAACCCGCACAGGCCGCAGACTGAATGAAGAAGGAAAATTAGTCAGGTATTCGAAAAAATCAGGAGAGGAAATCAAGTAATGGAATACGCACCTCGTTTAAAAGCAAAATTCAGGGAGGAAATTGTCCCTGCGCTCAAGAAGGAGTTTAATTACAGCTCGGTAATGCAGGTTCCCCACCTGGAAAAGATCGTGATCAACCAGGGAGTTGGAGCTGCCGTTGCCGATAAGAAACTCATCGAGATTGCACTGAATGAGCTCACCACCATCACCGGTCAGAAGGCTGTCTCCACCATGTCCAAAAAAGACATCTCCAACTTCAAACTGAGGAGAAAAATGCCTATCGGTGTAAAGGTGACCCTCCGTAAGGACAATATGTATGAATTCCTCGACAGGCTGATCAGTATCTCTCTGCCCCGTATCAGGGATTTTAAAGGCGTGAACGCAAAGTTCGACGGCAAGGGGAATTATACCCTGGGTGTTGCCGAGCAGATTATCTTCCCTGAGATCGACATCGACAAGGTGACCAAGATCCTGGGAATGGAAATCACCTTCGTAACTACGGCACGCACTGACGAAGAAGGTTATGCACTTCTGAAAGAATTCGGAATGCCTTTCAAAAATATTAAAAGAGGTTAATATGGCCAAAGAATCAATGAAAGCCCGCGAAGTAAAGCGGAAAAAGCTGGTTGACAAGTATGCTGATAAAAGAGCCAAATTGAAGGCTGAACATGATTATGCCGGATTGAGCAAGCTTCCGCGTAATTCAAATCCAATTCGTCTGCACAACCGCTGCAGCATTACTGGTCGCCCCAGGGGCTATATGAGGCTTTTCGGAGTAAGCCGTATCACTTTCCGCGAAATGGCTTCAAAAGGCCTTCTTCCCGGCGTGAGAAAAGCAAGTTGGTAAAATATTAAGCATCAGATAAACAGAACGGATATGACGACAGATCCAATAGCAGATTTTCTTACCAGAATTCGCAATGCTGTAAAGGCAAAGCATAGGGTGATCGAATCGCCTGCTTCAAACATGAAGAAAGACATTACCCGCATTCTTTTTGAAAAAGGGTACATACTCAATTATAAATTCGAGGACGAAGGTCCGCAGGGTATTATCAAAATTGCATTGAAATACAACCCTGAAACCAAACAGCCCGCCATTAAGAAGATCGAAAGAATCAGTTCTCCCGGCTTGAGAAGATACGTGGGACACGAAGATCTTCCCAGGGTACTCAACGGATTGGGTATTGCCATTATCTCTACCTCACAGGGGGTAATGACCGACAAGGAAGCCAAAACCAAGAACATTGGCGGTGAAGTTATTTGTTACGTATATTAATAGGAGAAAATACCATGTCTCGAATCGGTAAACTTCCCATTTCAATTCCCCAGGGCGTGACGGTGTCTATCGACAACGACAACACCGTTACAGTGAAAGGTAAACTGGGCGAACTGAAACAACAGGTGAAAAAGGATATTACGGTGAAGGTGGAAAATAACCAGGTATTGTTTTCCCTTCCCGAAAACAATGAGGATAAGCAACTCAATGCATATCATGGACTTTACAGGTCTCTGATCAATAACATGGTTACAGGCGTTTC
>JAKAMP010000300.1 GCA_021812865.1 Bacteroidota bacterium
CCAGTATGGTCTGAAAAAATCGATGGGCGATACCCTTACCTACTACAACGATCAGGGCAAAGCCGTACACTTCATCCTGGCCGGTGGGCTGGACAATTCCATCTTCCAGGGTAACCTGCTGGTTTCGGATAAGGTGCTGACTTCGCAGTTCCCTTCGGCAGGCGGAAGCAAGGTAATGCTGGTGGAGGCGCCTGCCGACAGGCTGCAATCAGTTTCTGCTGTTCTTTCCGAAAGCCTTCCTGACTATGGGATCGAAATTACCCCTGCCCCTGAACGCCTTGCTGAATTCAATTCGGTGGAAAACACCTACCTCACGGTTTTTATGGTGTTGGGCGGACTGGGACTGCTGCTCGGCACCTTTGGCCTTGGACTGGTATTGATGCGGAACATCCTGGAGAGAAAGCATGAACTGGCGCTGTTGCTTGCCATGGGTTATAAAAAGAAACAACTGTTGAAACTGGTGCTGTACGAGTATTCTTTCCTTTTGCTGGCCGGTGTGATCAGCGGAGCAGTGTCTGCATTTCTCGGAATCTTTCCTTCCCTTGTTTCTCCTGTGTTTACCATCCAGCCTGGATTTCTACTGTTTCTTATCCTGGCCATCGTGGCAGGGGGTGTCCTATGGATATTTGCCGCCTCCAGGATTATGTTGAAGCAAAACCTTATTCACTCCCTGAAAGAGGAGGCATAGTGAATGACTAACCTAATTGAACCAAATATTCATATGATGAAATCCAACAGAAGAGACTTTTTCAAAACAGCAGGAATCGGGGCGGCAGGACTGACCCTGGGTTCTGCGGTAACCTCCGTGGCGGGTTGCGCCACCGCCGAGGGGAAAGCCAACGATAGCGACGGACAGGTACTGTTCATCGGCGATAATATTGCTGTTGCCAACACCACCTACGGCAAGGTAAAAGGCTTTGTTCTCAGGGATATTTACACCTTCCGCGGTATCCCCTATGGCGCCGACACTTCGGGGCCGAACCGATTCATGCCTCCACAGAAACCCAAACCATGGACGGATGTTTTTCCCGCGGTTTGGTGGGGAAACGCAGCGCCGCAGATCATGGATAAGCGGTATGCCAATGCGTATGCTTCTTTTGCCGATCACTGGAATTACGACGATGTGAGCGAGGACTGCCTGCGCCTGAACGTATGGACTCCCAGTCTCAGTGACGGGAAAAAGCGCCCTGTGCTGGTATGGCTTCATGGTGGCGGCTTTGTCAACGGCAATGGCATTGAACAGGACGGTTATATGGGTGATAATTTCAGCCGGAAGTACGACGTGGTTTTCTGTTCCCTCAATCACCGTCTCGGTCCCCTTGGCTTCACCAACCTGGCCGGTGCAGGGGGAGAGAAATATGCCGCCTCGGGAAACGTGGGTATGCTCGATATCGTGGCGGCCCTCGAATGGGTGCGCGATAACATTGCCAGCTTCGGCGGCGATCCGGGCAATGTTACCATTATGGGACAATCGGGTGGAGGAGGCAAAGTGACGATCCTCACAGCCATGCCCTCGGCAAAGGGACTGTTCCACAAGGCTGTGGTGCTGAGTGGAGCTATGACGAAGGCGGGGGAGAAGGACTATGCCGAAAAGCTTGGTTCCTACGTGCTGAAAGAAGCCGGTATTACCCCTTTACAGATCAATAAGCTTCAGGAAATGACCTGGCAGGAGTATTACGACCTGGCCAACCGGGCTGCCCGGAGCCTCGCCAAAGAAATGCCGGGAGGCGTTATGATGCGTATGGGATTCAATCCCATTGTGGATGGAACCTACCTACTTCAGCATCCATATTTTCCTGAGGCTGCGCCAACGGCTGCCGATATTCCCATGCTCATCTGCTCTACCTTCAACGAGTTTTCGCCAAGCCGCACCGATGCTGCCCTTGAAAATATTTCCATAGATGAGGTGAAGGACAAACTGAAAAACGGTATGGGATTCATGCCCGGATACGGCGGTAAAACAGGCGAAATTGTCGATGCCTATACAAAGGCTTTTCCGGGAAAGAAACCCATCGGGATCATGTCGATGGTGATCAGCAACCGTAAGGGAACCATTGCCCTGGCCGATGCAAAGGCCAAACAGGCTGCCCCGGTTTACCTTGCATGGTTTGGCTGGCAGCCGCCCCTGTTCGACAATCGCATGCGGGCTTTCCACTGCTCTGATATCTGCTTCTGGTTCGCCAATACCGACCTGATGCTTACCCATACCGGGGGTGGCGCACGTCCCAGGAAACTGTCGGGTAAAATGTCGGCTTCCCTGCTCCAGTTCATGAAGACGGGGAATCCCAATCATCCCGGAATGCCCGAATGGCCAAGGTACAGTACTGAAAAGGGCGAAACCATGATCCTGGACGATATGCCTGAAGTGAAGGACGATCCGGACCGCGAAGCCCGCAAACTGCTGCCTTCCTCCTGAACAGGAAGCAGGAGCACGGCTTGTTTTGTGATCAATACCTTTGCCGGATCAGAATATCCGGTAAGGAAGAATTGATTTTGTCGTTTTTCAGGCTAAATTTACCTTATGAATGGACTTGTGCCCGGATACTGAGTAAGGATGCGGCGAGTCTATACCTTTTTACCGCAACGTTAATCCAACAACATGAAACGATCCGCATTCATCTTCCTGGGAATGCTTTTGTTAGCCCTTCCCCTCGCTGCCCAGTATCCAGGTCAGAATGAAGGTAAACTGAAGGTTCCCCTGGCTGTTCCTGTGAAGGCCTATGCCTTTGACCTGCGCGATGTGCGCCTGCTTGATGGTCCCTTCAGGCATGCTATGGAACTCGACCAGGCCTGGCTGAAAGATCTCGACAATGACCGGCTGATGCATAATTTCAGGGTGAATGCCGGATTGCGTACCAATGCTGTAGCCTATGGCGGATGGGAAGCCCTGGATGTGGAACTGCGCGGTCATTCGCTTGGCCATATTCTCAGCGCTCTCGCCATGATGTATGCTTCTACCGGCGATACAACCTATAAAAATAAGGGCGATAAGCTCGTGGCCGATTTTGCCGAAGTGCAGGATGCTCTCGGAAGCAGCGGCTACCTCAGCGCCTTTCCTGAGAAATATATCGACCGGGTGATCGCCGGTTCACCTGTATGGGCCCCCTGGTACACCCTGCACAAGATGTTTGCGGGGCTCATCGATATGTACCTTCTTTGCGACAACCAGCAGGCGCTCAACGTAGTTACCCGCATGGGCAACTGGGCATATAACAAACTCAATGGCCTTACTGAAAAGCAGATGCAGAACATGCTTCGCACGGAATTCGGCGGCATGAACGAAGCGCTCTATAACCTGTATTCCATTACCGGCGATACCCGCTATAAATCGCTCGCAGAAAAGTTCTATCACAAAAAGGTGCTTGATCCGCTGTTTCACCAGGAAGACAGCCTCAATGGATTGCACGCCAATACACAGATACCCAAGGCCATTGGCGAGGCCCGCGGGTACGAACTCTGTGGGACAGATCGCGAACACGAGGTCTCTTCCTTCTTCTATACCACGGTACTGAAGAACCATACCTATGTGATTGGCGGTAACAGCGACGGGGAAATGTTCGGCCCTCCCGGCAAACTGTCCGACCGGCTCAGCGATAATACCACCGAGACGTGCAATACCTATAACATGCTGAAGCTGGCCAGGCACCTGTTCTGCCTCAGCGCCGACGAATCGGTTGCCGACTATTACGAGCGGGCGCTTTACAACCATATCCTTGCCTCCCAGGACCCGGACGACGGCATGGTGTGCTATTATGTTACCTTGCGGCCCGGAGGAGAAAAGGCCTTCAGCGATAAATACAACTCATTCTGGTGCTGTGTCGGTACAGGATTCGAAAACCATTCCAAATACGGAGAGGCGATCTATTATAAAGCAGCCGATGGCGGACTTTTCGTGAACCTTTTTATCCCCTCAGAGCTCACCTGGGAAGAGAAAGGCATTACCCTTACCCAGAAAACTACCTTCCCGGAAGAGGACAAATCCCGGTTATACATTCACAGCGGCAAACCCGTTTACGCACCCCTGTACATACGCTACCCGGCCTGGGCAAAGCTGGGCGTCAGCCTTATGGTGAATGGAAAAAAGGTGAAGGTGAAGGAAAATCCGGGCAGCTATATTGCCCTGAACCGCACCTGGAAAAACAACGACAGCATTGAAATTGAAATTCCCATGAGCCTTTATACAGAGGCCATGCCCGATAATCCCCAGAGGGCGGCCATTCTCTACGGACCGCTTGTGCTTGCAGGTGAACTGGGTAAAAAAGCTTTGCCCGATCCTTCGTTCGACGTCCCTGTTCTCATTACCGGGGGTAAGCCTGTGAATGAATGGCTCAAACCCGTTGCCGGACAACCGCTCATGTTCCGTACTTCCGGCGTTGGGAGACCGGAAGATGTTACCCTTCTTCCTTTCTACAAGGTTTACAATCAGCATCAGATTGTGTACTGGGATTTTCTCGATGAAGCCGCCTGGCAGAAGCGATTGCAGGAACACCAGGCAAAAGCCGAGGCAGAAAAGGCCATGAAGGAAAGAATGACCGATGAATTCCTGC